>NZ_JJOV01000049.1:0-30047 GCF_000979385.1 Methanosarcina sp. 2.H.A.1B.4 | reverse complement strand
CTAGTATCACACTCATATTTTCACCTGCTGGACGCAGGGTTGAGCTCGCGTGACTTGTCCTCAATAGAGGAAGGGATGACCCGAGAAGCCAGTCAGTCTTTAGCTGAATGGTAGTTCACTAAGGGGAATTTCTTAACTGACCTGCCTTTATTGCCTGCATTCGCCACATATCTTCACTGAATATTCCATCTTCACTGAAGACCTTATCTATTTTCACTGAAGACCTTATCTATTTTCACTGAAGACCTCATCCATCTTCACTGAATATCCTATCTTCACTGAAATACATTTATTGACAAACTAATCCGTCTTCACTTACATTAACAAGATCAATACAGTATCTGTACGCCCTTAAGGGCAATCCGGGGGGAAAGAGTTTGAGAAATATTGTTATAGAAGAGTTGAAAGCTTCGGAAGTTTACCGCCAGAAGGTAGAGGTCGTTGAAAGAAAAGGGCTTGGGCATCCGGACTATATCTGTGACGCTATCATGGAACAGATTTCCGTAAATCTCAGCCAGAAATATCTTGACACCTTCGGGACCATCCTGCACCACAATATAGACAAGGGCATGCTTGTTGCAGGGCAGGTGGAAGGAAAATTCGGAGGAGGAAGGGTTGTAAGCCCTATGCGGCTGATAATAGGGGATAGGGCAACCTTCGAATACGAGGGAGTTGAGATCGATGTTTCCGGGCTTGCAGTCCGTACAGCAAAAGACTGGTTCTCAGAAAACCTCCGTTTTGTAGACCCTGAAAACCTCATTTACCAGGTGGAACTCAAAAGGGGTTCAGCAGAACTTACGGATATCTTTAGCAGGGGAGGAAAGGTTCTCGGGGCAAATGATACGTCCGCAGCAGTCGGATATGCGCCTCTGAGCCCTACAGAAAGGCTGGTACTCGAGACTGAACGCTACCTTAACTCAAAGGGGTTCAAGAAAGAATGTCCGGAGTCCGGAGAAGACATAAAGGTCATGGGCCTCAGGCATAAAGAAGACATCCATCTTACGGTTGCTGCACCTCTTGTGGACAGGTTTGTGGAGTCTGAAGAGGACTATTTCAAACAGAAAATGGAACTGCATGACCGGATCGAAGAGTTTGCTGCCGGATTTGCGGAAAAAGAGAGAGCTGAGTTTGAAGCCTGCATTTGTGCAAAACCCACTGCTTCCCTTAACACCCTGGACATGCCAGGCAGGGGGATGGATGGAATTTACACAACGGTTACCGGCACATCCGCAGAGGACGCCGACTGCGGAGAGGTGGGGCGCGGAAACCGTGTAAATGGGATAATCCCCTTAAACCGTCCTGTCAGCAGTGAAGCTGCGGCAGGGAAAAATCCTGTAAGCCATATAGGAAAGATCTACAATCTCCTTTCCCACAGGATCGCAGCAGAAATTTACAATCAGATTCCCGATGTCTCTGAGGTGTATGTCTGGCTCCTGAGCGAAATCGGAACTCCTATTGACCAGCCTCAGATTGCAACTGCCCAGCTGATCATGAAAACAGGTGCCGCAGGAGATGTCGAAAAAGAGGCGGCAGAAGTTATAGAAAAAGAACTTGAAAATATCCATTCTTTCTCTATGGAACTTGTAGCAGGAAAGAAACCTATCTGCTAATCTATTTACTGAGACCGCAGTCCTTGCTAAGGCTCTCAGTCCTGAGAATGGCCGATCTGCCAGTTGTCGATTTGCCAGTTACCGATCTGCCAGTTTCCCGACTCGCGAAATAACCTGAGAAGAAATAACCTGAGAAGAAATTACCTGAGAAGAAATTACCTGAGAAGAAATTACCTGAAAATCGAAACTCAGCAGATTTCTCCCGCGGAGGCAACCGACAAAATCAGGATTGTAATCCTTAGTGACCTGTGTGAACGGTCAGGCAGGCCCAGGCAAACTAAGGACAGACTTTTGTAAATTTATGTAAAGTTTATACCCCGGCAATGAAAGCTATCAGGGCAAAAAACATGGCTATTTTGAACATCTTAGAGGACTTTGTCGGGTTATTCCGCGCAAGGAGCTGATGAATAGCTGCAAGAAATCCCAGGTCTGCCAGAAAGACAATGTAAAGATAATGCAGGCCAAGGATGGACACAACGTATGGTAGAGGACTTAAAAGTACGGCAAGGAGCCCTATGAGCACTGCAAGATAACCTGCTTTTTTTGCCCCTATTCTAAGAGGCAGGGTATCTGCCCCTTCCATCCTGTCCCCTTCCATATCCTCAATATCCTTTACGATTTCCCGGGCTGTAATGGCAAGAGCTGCAAGCAGGAAAAGCACGGAAAGAACCTTAATTCCTCCAAACCCAAAAATAGAAGCTCCAAACAGAAACACAGAACCAGTAAGGTAGCCTATGCTCAGGTTTCCTAAAAGGGGCGTACCTTTAAGGGTTTTTGCATACAGGATCAACAGCAGGGAGTTAAAAAGGGCAATTAACCCGCAGACCGAATTTACAGAGAAAGCCAGCAGGGTACCAAGGGCGAACAGAAGGTAAGAAAAGTAAAGGGCTTCTTTTGCCTGCACCCTCCCGGATGGGATGGGCCTTTCCGGACGGTTGATCGAATCTATCCTTATGTCAAAATAGTCATTGATAGCGTTTCCTGCGCCTGAAACCATGAATACTACCAGAAATACGAGACCTGCATCAAGAAAAGGAAATGGTCCCGCAAAATTTGAACTTAAAGTACCGGAAGTCAGGATATTAAAGGCTATCAAAGTTCCTATTACAGCTGCAAAACCTGCCATCAGGCAGTTTCCGTACCTCATAAGCTCCAGGTATGTGCGTATTCCGGCAGACATCAGAAGAAAGCAGCATTATAAAGTATTAAAAGTATCGGCTATTTTGTCTCGAATCAAAAAATTTAGTATTGAATCAAAAAAGTACGAATCAAAATAAGGTTCGGGCGTTCAAATGAAAAAACTCTTCCTGTGGAGGGAAAATTTAAGATTTGAACCGGCTGTCAGATTGGGATATTGTGTAAGGACATAATTCTCCTACCAGATTAAAACATTTTAATATCGGGAAAGATCCGCCCGGTTTATTAAGGGGAAAGTGATTCAAGGATCTCGAAAGAGGGTCGAAACATATAACAAACTGTATCGTTAATTTCTCAAAATTTTGAAATCCATGTCCCGGTATGATCCCCTTAAATCTGAATCATCGTCTACTTCTGTTCTAAGGAGATTCAGGGTTACTTTGTTTGGACAAATATATTGTTTTAAACCAGCAGTTTATTGGAAAAATCTACTCAAAACAAATCTCTAAATTTTGTTTATATGAATAATATAATAAATTGTCAATGACTTACTCTGGTATACCAGAGATTTTTGTTTACTGATGTGTGGGCGGAGGCCTATAAAAATGAAAACCGATTTTTTTAGTTCTTTAATTTATGTATTATTGATAATGCTAATAATTCCTGGCATGATTCCTGGCATGATTCCTGGCATGGCATCTGCTGCAGATGATACGGGAACTACAGATCCAACACCATCGGATCCAACACCATCGGATCCAACACCATCGGATCCAACACCATCGGATCCAACACCAGCAGATCCAACACCATCGGATCCAACACCATCGGATCCAACGCCATCGGATCCAACAGATCCTACAGATCCGGCAGATCCGGCAGATCCGGCAGATCCAGTAGATCCCGCAGATCCCGCAGATCCCGCAGATCCCGCAGATCCCGCAGATCCAGTAGATCCGGCAGATCCCGCAGATCCGGCAGATCCGGCAGATCCGGCAGATCCGGCAGATCCAGCAGATCCCGCAGATCCGGCAGATCCGGCAGATCCGGCAGATCCGGCAGATCCGGCAGATCCCGCAGATCCGGCAGATTCGGCAGATCCGGCAGATCCGGCAGATCCAACACCTACACCAACACCAACACCAACACCAACACCTACACCAACACCTGCACCAACACCTGCACCTACAGATAATGCAGACAGTGGGAGTTCCGGTTCCAAATCCAGTTCTAGTTCCGGTTCCAGCAGCATAGGAAGTGGTGTTTCCGCAGAGCCGGCCAGCAATATCCAAATCAAGGAGCTTGCTACCAGAAACGTGATGAGTGGGTATCATATTAAATATGAATTCCCGGAAAACGTTACCTGCATAACATATATTGAATATGATGCAGAAAGGACATTCAGAAGGACAACAGCAATTGCAGAAGTACTTAAAGGCAAATCCACACTTGTCCCAAAACTTCCTTCTGGCAGAATCTATAAACATGTGAATATCTGGGTCGGAAATAGTGGAGAAGGACTTCCTACCTCCCTTAAAAATGGATTAATCGGATTCAAAGTTGAAAAAGATTGGATTGAAGCTAATAATGTCACTGAATCCCTGATAACCCTTCAATGGTATAACAAAGGCTGGAAACCACTCTCCACGGTAAAAGTTGGCGAAGATAAAGATTACGTTTATTTTAAGGCAAAAACTTCTGGATATTCCTCCTTTGCGATAACAGAATATCAGGAAGGAAAATTACAAAAAACTCTGAGAAACCTGGAAAGTGAAGGAAAGTCACTTCTGAACGGAAGTGCAGGACAAAACGGTCCAGACAAAAAGCCTATGGAGACAGCTAAAATATTTATGGTAATTGCTCTGCCCCTATTTGCGCTTATTGTAGGATACGGCGTGTTGAAGAAAAAGATCTAAAAGGTTTCTTTAGCATGAAAGTAGGTGAGATTTTGTTTCTCTCCTACTCCTCATTATTTTTTCCCATAAATTCCCGCGAAGAAATAATCCGCGATAAATCAAAACTTTCCTTGCATAAGCGGGCCGTAGCAAACGGATAAAACATTCAGCTTATTTTATTTTTACCGCAAGCATTCGGTCAAGGGCTTCTTTTGCCCTTATCCGCACGTCCTCGGGAACAGTCACTACGTGCTGCATCTTTTCAAGGGAAGCCAGGACTTTTTCAAGATTGACCATTTTCATGCTGGGACAGCAGGCAAATTCAGAGATACAGTAATATGTTTTTTCCGGAGCTGCCTTAAGGAGCCCGTGAATAAGCCCGCACTCCGTGCCAATTATAAATTCCTGTGCAGGAGAGTTTTTCGCGTACATGATCATTCCTCGCGTGCTTGCCACACAGTCTGCAAGTTCCAGGACATCAGGGCGGCACTCGGGATGAGCGATGAATTTAGCCAGGGGATGTTTTTCCTTCATTTTCAGGACATCTTCCCTCAGGACCTGGTGGTGTGTGGGGCAGTGCCCTTCCCAGGGAATAATGGTTTTGTCGGTCCGGGCTGCAACGTAGGCAGCCAGGTTCTTGTCAGGCACAAAGATAACCTCTTCGGCGTCCAGGGAGTTTACCACTTCTACAGCGTTGGCAGAGGTGCAGCAGATATAGGACTCTGCTTTGATTGCAGCCGAACTGTTTACATAGGAGACGACCAGAGCTTCAGGGTGCTTTTCTTTGAGTCTTTTAAGGCCTTCCACATCTACCATTTCAGCCATCGGGCATGTGGCATCGATTTCCGGTAACAGGACCGTCTTTTTCGGAGAAAGGATTGCAGCGCTCTCTCCCATAAAATGAACGCCGCAAAACACAATAACATCTGCGTCCTGGCGGACAGCTTCCTGGCTCAGGGCAAGGGAATCCCCTACAAAGTCCGCAATGTCCTGGACTTCGGGGCGGGAGTAATAGTGAGAAAGAATTACTGCGTTTCGTTTTAGCTTCAATTCCTGGATCCTTTTTATAAGGTCTGCTTGATGCATGGGACCACCATAATATTTGAGAGAAAAATATGAATATAGAATTTTTTTAGTGTAAAGAGGCCTTTAATTAAGACGTTTAGATTTTTAACGTAAAGGCATTCTGGCAAAAGTGCATGTTAAACGTAGAAAGGAGTGCAATAAGGAACATTCTATCCATGAGGCACTTTTTCGCATACATGCAACCTTCTTCGGAGGATTTACGTGCTTAACTCCTCCGGACTATATAATGTTTGTGAACCTAATGTTTGTGAACCCCACACGCCTTCAATCCGAATATCTAAGTTCAGGTACCTGAATCCTGTCAGTTCAGGTTCAGTCCTCAAGGTCCAACCGGGAAGAATTCAGGTCCCGATCTGGACGGGATTCAGGATCTTTTTGAGGGTAGAAACTGCAGAAAGGGCTGCAAGATAACTTGTTTTCGGATTTTCCGGGGAAGGAAGATTTTCCACTCTGGTGCTAAATTTGCCGAATTCTCCTTCTACGGTAATCTCATGCACATTTCTGGAAAGGGAGGGGTCAGCTATGATTCTTACCCTGGTCTGCTCAAAACCTATGCCTGCAAGACTTATCGTAGCGGCCACGTTAACGTTTGCAGGAAAGGCTTTTACGGCTTCGGAGGCCGTCCCTTCAAAAAGTACGGTTTCTTTTTCAAGTTTTTCAAGTTTTATGCCGTGTTCCACAACATAAGGAGCTCCCATGAGTCCTGACGGAGGTTTCCTGGTGGTCAGGGTGACCGAGGAAATGCCAGCCGCAGATGCTGAGTTTAATCCATCGATGCCGACAACCGCACCCGAGGGGAAATAAAGTTTGCAATTGTGTTGTTTTGCAAGCTCGAAAAGGGTTGTCCTCAGTTCTTCATCGGCAAGGGCACCCACGCTCAGGACCATCACATCACATCCGGCCTTAAGGGCCTGTGGTACAATGGATTTGACAGCATTCTGAGAGGCGCTTTCTATAACAAGATCCACACTGCGTATGAGTTCTTCAATCTCCATATACGCAGGACTGCATGTCTTCAGGGAAGCTGAAAGTTCAAGGATCTTGCTCTCCGAAGAGTCACAGAGAGCAGACAGCTCTGCATTGATCTCCCCGTTATCAATAGCCTTGCAAATCTGTCCGCCAATGAATCCGCAACCAATAACTCCAATTTTCAGTATTTCAGGCTCCTGAGAATAATCAGTAGATTTTAATTGCTTTAGCCAGTAACTTAAGTTGTTTTAGCTGGTATTTTTCAATTCGTTATAATTGCTTGCATTATAATTTTCTTTATCTGTCCAGAATAACGGAAATCCGGGAACGGGATTACTGTATTCCGTTCTCTCACTTAAAATCTTCTGTTGTCCGGCTTTTGTTTTCGTCTCAAAACTCTTCTGCACATTTCTACCCGTTCTTTGCCTATTATTTACCTGTTCTTCATCTGTTCTTCACCTGTTCTTCACCTGTTTTCATTTTCTTTACCAGTTCTCTTTTTCTTTGCCTGTTCTCAGTACCTTACTTTGGAGAACCCAAATTACAAACAATAAAGTAAAAACGGAATAAAGAGATACTAAAGGAAAATGCCCGCGCCTCTTATAAATCCGGGCAGCATTAAGTATCGGGGTAAAAATCATGCTTATCAGAGAAGTAGAAAGCTTCATAGAAGAAGATCTGGGGTACGATGATGTTTCGTGCACTATTGTTCCGGACAGGCCTGCAGAAGCCATCATTTTCACAAAAGAGGATTGTACGGTTGCCGGACTCAATGAGGCAGCATCAATATTTTTTTATTTTGGAATTCAGGCAGAAACAGGTCTTAAAGATGGGGACTGTCTCAGCAAGGGCGATATAATTTTCAGGCTCAGGGGAGGAGCGGTATCCATTCTCAGGGCAGAGCGCCTTAGCCTTAATTTCCTCGGGCACCTTAGCGGGATTGCAACCCTGACCAGGAACTGCATGGATGTCGTAAGAAAGCACTCCGAAAGCACAAGGCTTGCGTGTACAAGGAAAACTACCCCCGGAATAAGGAAATTCGAAAAGCTCGCTGTCGCTGCAGGTGGCGGAGACACTCACAGGTTTAACCTCTCGGATGCGGTTATGATTAAAGATAACCACATCAAACTCATGGGAATAGAAGCCGCAATCAAAGCAGCGCAAAAAACAAGCTTTACGCGGAAAATTGAGGTTGAGGTAGAGTCTGCAGAAGACGCGGTCTTTGCTGCAGAACTGGGAGCTGACATTATCATGCTTGACAATATGCAGCCTGAGGCGGTCAAAGAGACTCTCTCCGTACTTGAAGAAAAAGGGCTCAGGAAATCAGTCCTTGTGGAAGCCTCAGGAGGAATTTCCCCCGCAAACCTTGAAGGTTATGCAAAAACAGGAGTTGATGTAATATCAATGGGCTCCCTTATCCACAAATCAAGATGGATAGATGTTAGCCTGGAAATAGTCAATTCCGAGAACTGAAACTATAGTTTCGGATGTAAATGCTTACAGTTAACTCCCCAGATGCGTTATAACCACGGAAGTGCCCGGTATTCCGTGGTTTCTGTGCCTTCTGTGGTTTTTATGCCTTCTGTGGTTTTTATGCCTTCTGTGGTTTTTGTGCCTTCTGTGGTTTTTGTGCCTTCTGTGGTTTTTGTGCCTTCTGTGGTTTTTATGCCTTCTGTGGTTGGTATCTATGTTTGAGACTGACGAATAAATTTTTAGATTTGCCTGTAAGTTAACACATTACTCATTCTATTTTTTTATTTAAAAGATGTCCCTGTTGAATCTTGTTATCTCATGAATTTTTTACACCAATGAGTACAATTCTATTTATAATATGTTTCATTTTTCGGCTGAAACTTTGAAAAACACCGAAAAGATAAAAAGGAAGTAATGAATAAAGATTACCAGGATGATAATCTGAAAACATAAAATGATCAAAAATACTAAATCGAAAATCCGGATGAATATTACTATTGAATCCAGCTTCTAAAAGTCCACTTGTTTCATAATTTCTTCTTGGGGAGAATGTGGAATTTCAAGCACTCATCCGCATATTTTGCGCTTAAATATAGTACCAAATAAAAAAAGATCACAAGCATTCAATCGGGAAGTCTCTGCAAAACTTGGTAATGTTCTTGATAATACCGCGGCTAATTCCCGTTTTGAACTTATACTGATTTATCTTGTAGTTTAAACAGCTAATACAATAATATTTATCTAAAAATAATTTAAAGGAGAATAACCTGCCATAAATAATCTTTTTTTATAAGGAATTTGAGGTAGCAGAAGTGAAACTGAAAGGGACCCCTAGAATTGTTTTGTTTGCGTTTCTCATCCTGCTGACGCTTGGCAGCACAGCATCGGCAAGAACCACAGTGTATGACGGTGATATTGAGGAAGGAGAGGTATATCAGCTTAACAATTACATCATCGAAATTACCGATGTCTTCCCTGAAGCTAAAACAGCCTCATACTACGTGTACGAACGAGATAAGGAAATCGCAAATGGTCTGCTGGATATAAATGAGAGCTTAGAGTTTGATTTCGAGGATGATGGTGAAGTCCAGATGTGCCTGAAGTCCGTGCATGGCGGAGGCGTATTACCCAGAGCTACAGTTGAGATAAGTATATCAAACTACAACATAGGAGACCTTTATGTAAGTGAGGTTATTGAAAGCGGGCACTCTGGAACAACCTTCGCAGGGGATCCGAAGCTTGTAATAGTCAAGAGCGTAGATAAATCCGAAATAGAGGTAGGAGATGTCATAACTGTTACTGTGACTGCAAGAACTACCGGAAACGATGCTGCAAACAAGGTGCTGTTTACGGACCCTAAGCAGGAACATTTTATCCTGAAAGAAACCACTTACGAAGTTTCGACCAGCATCCCTAAAATTGATTATGGGCAATCAGTCCCCGAAACCCTGGTTTATATTTATAACTTAAAAGCAACCGAGGCAGGAACCTTCGACCTCAGAGCTGTGACTGCTACTTATACGAACAGTGCCGGTCAGACTTACCAGTCTTCTTCTAACACACCATCTATTACTGTAAGTGAAGGAAATAAGCAGATTGCGAATGTTGACTCCATAATGAATGTGGATCTCTCATCTGTAGGAAGGAACGAAAAAATTACCTCAATCGTAATACTGAAGAATACAGGCAGTGCCCCTGCACAGGCTGTCCGCCTCGACATTATGGTTCCGGAAGGTATGGAATACGTGGGCGGAGACGAGGGGATTGAAACCATAGGTGGAAACCCCAGAATATACCTTGAAACTCTGCAGCCCAATAACGACAAAGAGTTCAGGTATACTTTAAAAGCAAGAGAAGTGGGAACTTACAGTATAAATTCAGAGCTTTCTTATGAATACAGTAACGGTGTAGATGCCCAGAACATTAAGCAAAACAAGGAGTTTGCAAGTTCCCGTATCAATGTAAAAGAAGGTAAGTTCGATTTTCTGATTAAAAACCCTTTATACATCATAATTTCAGCAATCATCCTTGCAGTTATTGGATTTCAGGTATACAGGCGGCACAGGGAATACAGGTATTAAAAGAGTGAAACTTACTCAATTATTTAAGAACTTTAATTGCTACTATTCCAACTTAATTACTACTATGTCAACTTGATTAATAATATTCCTAAAATGTAAAATCCGTGATCGATTCCATACAGGAAAAATATTAATTCACCTTTAAATTGGAGGGATTTTTTGCTTAATATACTGGTAATAGGAAACGGGCAATGTGGAAACAGGATTCTTGATTCCATTAACCGACATGCAATGGGAGGGGGAAAAAGCTGCAACAAGCTTGCAAAGTTTTATTCAAAGCAGAGATTTAAAAGCCATGTTGAAACCCTTGCCTTCAACACTGCCGTTAACGACTTAAAAGAGATGAAATTTACAAAAGCAAAAGATAGAGTCCATATACCTCACCTGCACGGAGTCGGTGCAAACAGGAATGTAGGAAAGCAGGTCTTTGAAGAAAGTAAAGAACAGATTATGCGGCAGATTGAGGAAAGGGGCAATTTTGATATCGCCTTTGTACTTACCTCAGCTTCAGGCGGCACAGGCTCTTCTTTTACCCCTCTTCTCGTAAAAGAGATGAAAAAACGCTATGATTATCCTATTTATTGTGTCGTTGTCCTCCCTTTCAGGGAAGAAGGAACCCTTTATCTTCAAAACGCAGCTTTTTCTATCCGGGACATCCGCCAAAGCGGAGCAGACGGGATTATCCTTGCTGATAACCAGTACCTGAAAAATATAGGGGGAAGCATCCAGGATGCCTATAACGGCATCAATGACATGATTGCAGAACGTCTTCTCTTCCTTCTCGATGCTCTTGATAGTGAGATGATGATGGTAACGGACCTCGGGGATTTCAAGACTGTAATGAACGGGGGTGCAGGGCTTGCAACAATCGGCTTTTTCAGGGCTGATAAGGAAATGCCTGTTAAAACCGCAATCCAGAATTCACTCTCTCCTTCAGGTCTTTTATTTTCAACCAATGTTTATGAAGAAGCAAGCAGGGCAATGATCATAATCAAAGGCGACCGCAAATACCTGAGCATAGACGACATCTCAACTGAAATCGAAAAACTTTCCGGAGCCGTAGGGCATGTCTTCAAGGGGATAGTCGTATGCAACGGAGAGTATCCGCAGATCCTTTCACTTCTGACCCTGGAGTCAGCCCATGAGCTGGAAAAACTCTATAATGTGGCAGTCCAGGCAATCCACTACGAAAAGGCAAAAAAGCAGCGCGTGGAAGAAGGAGTAGAAATGGAAAAAGCCTTTTCCCAGATTGAAGGGCTGGAACCTGAATACTGAAATTCAGGTCCTTCTCCTTCTGACCTTTTTCTCATATTCTTCTGACCTTTTTCTCATATTCTTCTGACCTTTTTCTCATATTCTTCTGACCTTTTTCTCATGTTCTTCTGACCTTTTTCTCATAAAACCATACTACCTTCTTTAGTTTACTTCGCTATTTCTTCAAACATCATTCCGAAAGTTAATGCTTTATTTTCAGTCGAATAGCCCGCTAGCTTGCTGTGGGGTGCGCCAGCGCAACTTTGATTGACGGTTTGTGTAAAATAAATGTACCATTTGCAGGACAAAGCGAAATCTGTCAAAAAAGTCAATGTTCACAGGTACCCCACAGCACAATAATGAAAGTGGTAGTGGATTCATAATACACCCGCGCTCACCATATTAATTATCCTCAATCAAATTAAATCTCACAATAACTCATACCAATCTTTGGAAAATTATTGGTATTATAAGAATTAATTGAATAAATTAGTTAACTTTATGTAATACGCTTTCTCTAGTAAATTAGAGGAAAGTAATATGAATATATCCCCCCGTATTAAAATAGCTAAAATTCTTTTCATTGGAGTGCTCATAGCTGCCCTGGTCGTAACCTCAGGATGTACGAGCAAATCCACTCCTGTTGAGGACGGAGAAGGTGCGGCTCCAGCAGAGTCTGCCGGGATCACCACAAATTCCGAGGAGTTAACAGAATCCGCAGGAATTACAATCACAGATGGGTTCGGCAGAAATGTAACCATACCTGAAAATGTTGAAGAGGTCGTCTGTTCAGGGGCAGGATCCCTGCGCTACCTTGTATATCTGCAGGCTCAGGACTTCGTAGTCGGAGTTGACAGTCTGGAAAAGAAGGAGTCAGAGGTAGAAGGCCGTCCTTATGCCCTTGCAAATCCGCAGCTTAAGGGCTATCCCCTGATCGGCGAGTTCAGGGGCAAGGATGACCCGGAAAAAATCATTAATATCAACCCTCAGGTTGTTCTGAAAACCGGTACAACTGGCCAACCTTCGGCAACAAATGCCGCTGAAGCCGACAGCCTCCAGGAAAAAACCGGCATCTCGGTAATCTCATTCCCTTACGGGTCTTTGAAGAACGAGGAACAGAAAGCTGAAATGTACAGTTCACTCCGGATAATGGGTGAGGTAGTGGGCAAACAGGAAAGAGCAGAAGAGGTAATCGCTTATATCGAAGCTACGATGGAAGACCTCGAAAACAGGACTGCCGACATTCCGGAATCCGAACGAAAGACTGTTTATGTCGGAGGGGTGAGCAGTGCAGGAGCTCACGGGATAATTTCCACAGAACCGGCTTATCCGCCCTTCCTCTGGGTAAATGCAAATAACGTTGCAGCCGGAATGGGCGCAGACCATGCGGATATTGCTAAAGAAGCCCTGGTAAACTGGGACCCTGAGTATATCTTTATCGACATTGGCACCCTCCAGCTGGGCAATGAAGGAGCCGTCGGAGAACTCAAGACCGATCCGTCACTCAAAGGGCTTTCAGCCGTGAAGAATGGCAATATTTACGGAGTGATACCCTACAACTTCTACAGCACCAACTATGAGTCAGTGCTTGCAAACGCTTATTTTGTAGGAAAGGTGCTCTATCCGGACCGGTTTGAGGATATCGACCCTGAAGCCAAAGCCGACGAGATCTATACTTTCTTCATTGGCAAACCTGTGTTTTCTGACCTGAACGGACAGTACAATGATACGGGTTTCAAGCAGATTCTGCAGTAAGATGGAGGGTATAAATAAGTGCATTTTGCCGACGGAGCAGTACCCGAAGATTACCTCGTATACGTGCGGAGGAAGTACTTCTGGATAATGGGGGGGCTCCTGCTCCTTTTTTTCATGTTTATATACTCGATTTCCGTAGGAGAGGTAACGATACCCCCTTATGGGGTGTTGCAAACCCTGATGGGGGAGAACATCTCTGATAAATGGGATTCGATAATCTGGAACATCCGTCTCCCTCAAGCCCTGGCTGCGATAGTAGCAGGAGCCGGGCTCTCAGTTGCTGGGGTGGTAATGCAGTCTATCCTGCGTAACCCTCTCGGATCTCCGTTTACTCTCGGCATCTCAAACGCCGGAGCTTTCGGGGCTGCCTTCTCAGTAATTGTGCTCGGGACAGGGAGGATGCAATCGAGCGTTGCAAACGCCGTCATCCTCAACAACCCTTACCTGACCACAATGGTAGCTTTCATCTTTTGCCTTCTTGCCACAGGGGTAATCCTGCTCATCTCCCGGATCCGCGGGTCTTCACCCGAGGTAATGGTGCTTGCAGGTGTTTCGCTGTCTTCCCTCTTTACCGCAGGGACGATGTTCCTGCAGTACTTTGCTGACGATACCCAGCTTGCAGCAGTTGTCTTCTGGACCTTTGGCGATGTCGGAAGAGTGAAAAACTGGCCGGAACTGGGGATTATGGCAGGGGTTGTCCTGTTCGCGGTCATATTCTTCATTGCCAACCGCTGGAACTACAATGCAATCGATGCAGGGGATGAGACCGCAAAAAGCCTCGGGGTCAACGTGGAAAAAGTCAGGCTTATAGGAATGATTATTGCTGCACTTGTCTCGGCTGTTGTCGTTTCTTTCCTTGGCGTCATAGGGTTCGTGGGGCTGATCTGTCCGCACATGGTAAGACGGATTATAGGGGATGACCAGAGATACCTTATACCCGGCTCAACCCTCCTTGGGGCAATCCTCCTTCTAGTATCGGACACCGCAGCCAGGCTTATAGTGTCCCCATATGTGCTTCCGGTCTCCATCCTGACTGCTTTCATGGGGGCACCAACTTTCATTTACCTGCTCATCAGGGGGTATAAACGATGATTCTTTCTGTAGATGAACTCCAGTTTTTATATCGTAACCGTAAAATCCTTCATGAGATTGCCTTTTCAATCGATGAAGGCGAAGTTGTCGCAATCCTGGGTCCCAACGGAGTTGGCAAGACTACCCTGTTAAAATGCCTGAACAGGATCCTTAACCCGAGAGGGGGAGCAGTCCATATAGATGGGGAAAACCTTTCCGACCTTGGGACAATGGAAATTGCACGCCTTATCGGGTATGTCCCGCAGCGTGTGGAAACAGGGAGGCTGACGGCTTTTGATGCAGTCCTGCTAGGTAGGCGGCCCCATATTAAATGGGATATTACGGAAAAGGATCTCAAGATCGTTGATTCGGTCTTCAAGTTACTCTCGATGGAAAACCTGCGCCTGTCCTATATCGATGAGATGAGCGGAGGCGAACTCCAGAAGGTGGCAATAGCACGTTCCCTTGTTCAGGAGCCCAAAGTCCTTCTCCTTGATGAACCTACAAGCAGTCTCGACCTGAGGAACCAGGTGGAGATCCTGGCCATTATCAGGCAGATAGTCCTTAAGCATAATATTGCGGCTGTGATGACGATGCATGACCTCAATCAGGCTTTCAGATATGCAGACCGGTTCATTCTCCTGAAGGGAGGGAAAGTTCACGCCTATGGAGGAGTGGAAGTAATTACCCCTCAGGTAATCGAAGAGGTATATGGCCTGCCAGTCGTTATCGGGGAGATTTCAGGTATGCGGTGTGTAGTTCCGGGGAGCCCTGCATGGGACTGCAAAATAAGCTACATTGCAAGCAAATAATGATTCCGTAATGAAAAAAGCGGCACAACTGCGGGCAAAAAAACACTGGGTCGCGCTTTCTGACACCTCATATCAGAGGCACAGGAAGGATTTTACGTTTTAAAAAAGAGTATAAGGGAGTTTGCCGTAAAGGCAAACTCAATCCTTATGTGGAAAAATCCCTTGAGTGGGAATTTTCAGGTTTATCTGGTAATCATCATTTCTGCGGTTTCAGGCTTGTAGAACCAATCTCTCGGAAGTACCTTTTCCTGTTTGTAGTACTTAACAAGCCTTCTGATCTTGGACTCAGTCAGGTTGAGGGAACGCTTGTTGTGTACGTCTTTCTTGTTAATAGCAAGGTGCTTCCTCAGTTTCAGAGCCTTCACGATGAGGTTGGTAAGATCTTCGGGAATGTTAGAATAAACGTTGTTTTCCTTGAGAATTGTTGTGATCTTCTTACCTGTGACGAGCTTGGCGTCAGGGACTCCATAGCGGTCTCTTAAAATCATTCCGATTTCGGATGTGGATACACCCTGTTTCCAGAGATCCAGTGTAATTGAAGTGACTTCGTCTGCTCCAATCTTGCACCACTCAGGGGCTTCGGTTCTGTTAGGCCTGGTGGATGCTGACTTTCCTTTTCTTTTGGTATGCATTTTTGCCATATCTGATTCTCCTGATATTAATTGATCGATACCCGAAAGAAAAGCTCTTCGGGCTGAGGTTATATCTTTACCGACTATAACGGACCAACACATCGATCGGGAGATTTTTAATCCGCCACAGCAAACTGCTGCGTGGCTTTTTTCAGGAACTCCTGCAAAAGCGTAAGTGTTTCGGTAAAAACATCACTAGAGATTGCACCATATAATATATACTTTGTGTCGGGAAAAAAGAAGGAAAAACATTATAAGCATAAAAATAGGAGCAGGGTCTCTTCCGACGAAAAAAATTTCTGAAAAAGGCTTCCATCCCCATTAAAATGGTTTCCAGAGGTAAAGGACTATTCTTGCCCCTCCGGGATTGATCTGCCTGTAAATTGATTCTATCCCTGTATCCCTTAGAGCCTGAGCCTTCGAGAGATCTTCAGCCTCGAGTATGGCATAAACAGTCTCGTTAATTTCACCTGATAATTCAGCTTCAAGTTCTGTCCTTATCTCTTTTTTGATGTGGTCAACCAGCAGGGCTTCAAGTAGAGAGAGTTCTGCAGTGGATACATTTCCGGGATAGGTTTCGGAATCGAGTGCAAACCCTGTTTCAAGCAGGTCCGAGAGATAGGCATTAAATTCGTCTTCTGTTGAGGGAGAATTTTCTTCATCCGCATTTTCCGAAACCCCGTAAAGCAGGGTCTCAAAAGACTCATCTGCTTCTTCTCCGAAAACCGACCCCGAATAATCAGACGGGAAAAGCAGCTCAACAGCTGTCTCCGCCCCTTCAAGAGCTGCGGCATCAAGAGAAGCATTAAAAGCCTGGAAAAGTGCTGTTGAAGCCTCTTCTTCAGAAGTGTTAAGTGAAGTTTCAAGCACGGAATCATTCACACAGGCAAGAAGAGCATCCTTAGAAGGTGCACTTGCATAAAGAGGCATGGATAGTTTTGTACTCTGTCGGATGGCATCTGCAGGAGGTTCTTCTCCGACTATAAGTTCACTTCCCATCGGAAAAGATCCCACGGGATACCAGTAAGCTTCAAAGCGATAAGAAAACCTCCCTGCAACCTTTTTGTCCAGATAAGCAGCTATAGTTTCAGAAGCCTTATCTGAGTAGTCCTCAGCCAGTGGGTTGAGCAAAATGGCTGAGCCGTTGTTTGATAGAGTAAGGGATATGGCCAGGTATTCGGCTGTCAGGTCAGCGAAAGTCCTGTGTTTCTGTTCCTTTCCGAAAAGGGTGTGAGCAGGACTTTCCACAATCGAGTTTTCGGGGACTGAAATGTTAAGTGCCGAAAGAGGAGATATTTCGTATTCGAAGTCCTCAAGTTTACAGGAAAGAAAGGATTCGAGCAGATAAGCATCCAGTTCTGAAGAAGTCACATATCCGGCTGCAATATACTGTTCATCAGCCTGCAAGGAGGGCATAAGAAGGACCCCTGAAAGTGAAATCAACACAAGCAAAAATAGGGCATCAAAAACTGTAGAATAACCTGAAGACTCCCTCATATAAACAGAAGATTCCTTAACAGTTTCACCCTTTACATTTATATTTTTTACTTTTTGTGACTCTCCGGAATTTTGAGAAGCTCTCAAAGGTTTCATCTTATTTCACCTGTTTCTGTCCTGAATCAGATTTCCTGTCCTGAATCAGATTTCCTGTCAAGGACCAGTCAATTCCTGCTTTCGATGTGTACTCCGTTTTGCTCCTTTGCTTGATCCTCTTTCACATCCACGGAGTTTTATACAGCACTACAGTAAGGGTCCCGGGGACCGATTCCGCAGGATTCAATTCGATTACAACCGGCATCGAAGCCGCAACTTTTTCCTGTTTCCCCATAAGATGCCCAGGTTCGACAATTTCAGGATCGATGAGCCACTGCCAGCGCCCATCTCCGGTCCGAATTTCGACCAGAAACGGATAGTTTCCGGAAAAGGCTGCAAAAAATTTCATTCTCTCATTCTGTCCATCGGGACCTGAAAGCTTATCAAGGGCTGATGCAGAAAGCATGCCCGAATTTTCGGCTCTAAAGGCAGGTGCTTTGGCCAGCGTTCCTGCAAGAAGGGAAGCGCTTTCATAGTTCTCAAGAGCAAAAGAGCTGTCCTCATATCCCATGTATGCCCTGGAAAGAAGGGCAGCAAAGACCACGAAACCTATGACAGCAAGAGCAGTGGCAAGAAGATCGGAATGGGGTTCAAGGACTCCCCTTTCATCCTTGAGGATTGAAGTGTCAGATTTTTTCCAAAATTTTTTTCCAGCTGCCAGTAAATTATTGATAAACAAAGATCCAACCTTATTGATAAACAAGGACACAACCAATACCAGAAACCCCCTCACTGTCCTTCACATAAATAAGTTCTTTCTTTATGGAGATGTTTTCACCTGCGTTTAAAACCACTTCCTCGGTCCCGGAAACCTGAAGGAAAGCCTTAATTTCCTGAAGGTCAGTGATGAGGGGAGATCCTTCATTACCCTCAGCCCCGAACTTTGTATTCAGCTTTCCCCGGAGTACGGATTCATTGAAAGGCAGGACTCTGAAGGCAAAGGGCCTTACAGCACTGAAACTTTTTTCATCATATCTGGCCTTCAAATGGACATACTCTCCTGAAACGCAGACCTCTATATTTTCCCCGAATGGGGAAGCCAGAAAGACTTCGTTCTCATCAAAACGAAAAGAAAGCTCCTCCTGAACTTTCTCCTGACTCCCCTCCTGAAAACTCCCTGCTCCAGCTTCATCTACCGCGGTTTTGAAATCCCTTGCAAGGAAATCGAGCTGTTCCTGTGCCTCGAGGTCTTTAAATCCGGCAGCCAGTTGAAAAAGGGCTGTAAAGAGGATTACGCTGGCAAGAATAAGTGCCGCTTTTGAAATTAAAAAGTCAGCCCATGCCGAATCATCCTCTGAAAAATCCTTTGCCATACGGATTTCTCCTGACCTCATGTTTTTTCATCAGCTCCGGTTTCAGAGATCAGTACGAAAAGCCTTCCGGATTCAGGCTCGATCTTTGTTGAAAGGAGTACTCTGTGCCTGCCCGAACCAAGTGAGGAGGGTCCGTTAACCTCCGGATTCGAAAAGGAAGCAACTGCAGGATAAAAAGTTGACTTTCCTCCAATAGTGATACAATAATTATCCGCATCCTCGGGCCAGTCCCCCTCCCGACCAGGCAGAGTCCCGAAGTCTAAAGATGCCCCTGGGGGTATCCTTATCTCAAAGGCAATTTCACTCCCTTCTCCGCGTATGGAGAGCTGTTCGGCAGCAGCTGTTAGTTTTGAAGCTTCATCCAGGGTTTCCTGTTCCCTCACATCCTCCAAAAAACCAGAAACATAGACTGACGAAAGAAGCAGAAGTACAGCAAAGAGAATGCCTGTAACTGTAAGCCTGAAAGGAAGACCGAATACAGCAGATTCATCAGTTATAATTTGACAGGCTGAAACTTGAGCCTTATTAGACGTAAATTTACCCCCCACGCCCAGATTCCTGATAACTTTGGAACTTAAATATAATAAAATTTAAGCTTCCAGTCTATAAAAAGTTTATCTTTTGTTTGGATTGAAAAGAATGACAATAAATATATCATCTCAATAATATTCTTAAAAATAATAAATGGAATGGAGAATAAGTGGAATAGAGTATCTAAGTGAAAGAAAAAAAGGACCGCAAAAAAAGGAAAGGAAAGGAAAGGAAAGGAAAGGAAAGGAAATAAAGAAGCCGAAAAAGGACAAAAGGAATACTTTCAGTCCGGCTGCCCTGTAATCTTCCCTATAATTTCTTCAAGTGTCAAAAATTCCTGTTCTCCGGATACCATATCCCTGAAAGTCAGTTTTCCTGCCTCGAGTTCTTTTTCCCCGATTATGATCACATAGTCGGCATTGATGGTATTTGCATAGGTGAGCTGGGCCTTGAAATTACGTTCCATGAGGTCTATGTGGACAGGCAGGTAATTCCTCAGGGTAGTTGCAAGTTTTGCAGCTTCCAGATGAGTTTCGGGCTTTGAGACCAGCACCAGTTTTCTGGGTTCCGGGGTTTCGAGTGGACAGATCTCCATTATTCTGTCAAAACCTATCCCGAAGCCTGTAGAAGGCACATCTCCGCCTCCGAAAAGCTTTATAAGCTGGTAAGAGCCTCCCCCGCAGACCTGCTTCTGGGCGCCAAGGCCTTCGGCATAAACCTCAAAGACCATGCCCGTATAGTAGTCAAGCCCGCGGGCAATCCCGAAATCAAGCGAGTAATTGACGCCATATGCATCAAGAAGTTTAAGGGTCTTTTCAAAGCTTACAAGCTCAGGGATGTTCCCGACGATTTCTTTTGCCTGAGGGAGGGTGTACTTGCCTTCGAGATTTATCAGGTGGAAGATGTCGGACTTCAACTGCTCTTCTGCCCCTATTTCCTCAAGCAAGGATTCAAGGCCTGCATATTCTTTCTTGTCCACAAGCCTCATGACCTTACTTACGATCTCGGGTTCAAGCCCTTTTAAAAGCGTACGGATCACTGCAAGGTTTCCGATCTTCATGTCGCCCTGAATGCCCACAGCTTTTAACATTGCATCGGCAAGGGCAATAACCTCGGCGTCCGAGTCGGATTTTCCGCTACCGATGAGTTCGACCCCGAACTGCCAGAATTCCCTGAAACGGCCTTTCTGGGGGCGCTCGTAGCGGAAACAGTTTTCAAAGTAGAATAACTTCAACGGCTTGGGGAAAGGCTGAAGTTCATTTACATACATCCGCATGACAGGAGCCGTAAGTTCCGGTCTGAGGGTCATCTCCCTGCCTCCTTTGTCCGTGAAGTTGTAGAGTTCCCCTATAATACCTTCTCCGGACTTAAGGGTAAAAAGGTCCAGATGTTCAAACGTGGGCGTAATGATCTCACTGTAGCCCCAGTTACGGACAACATTTCGCATAACGCTTTCCACGTACCTTCTCCGGGCAGTATCTGCGGGTAAAAAGTCCCGGGTCCCTCTTGGCCTGTTAACTGTCATTTTTTAATGCACCTGGTATATATCGAATTTAGAGAATTTATGCTGAAGACATAACCGCTTGTTCGGATAAATAACTCATATACATTTCATAAGCAGCATATAAAGCTCTTGCAAATAGCCCAAATCCATTCTTAATCTGTGAAAGAAAGGGTCAGGTTAGTTTCCTGGATTAAATGGACTCCTGTAAGAAGCATTATCCTTACATTCTACTGTAATCTGCAGTTTTACAATATCCTAATCTGCAGTTTTATAATATCCTAATCTGCAGTTTTATAATATCATAATCTATAGTTTTACAATATCCTAATCTGCAGTTTTACAATATATTCTGCGGTTATACGGAAGCTGCTCTGTTCCTCTTCAGCTTTTCTGGATGGAGTAGTCAAAAACAAGCTATTTTACTTTTTCTATATCCCCCTCTAAAAGTCAAAAAATATACAAATAGAATATACAAATAGAAATCAGTTAGAAAAGCAGATCTATATGGGAATAACAACATATATAATATATTTTTCATGTAAAATAAAGTATAATGGATTCCAGAAAGCAGAGTTTTCGCAATCAAACAACAACAAAGCAAATAAAGGCAAGTTTGAACCGGCTAATATAATAAACAACTTAATATACATGATTCACGCTAAATATTTGCGATCGACGTGTCAGAGCAAAGAAGTGTACCTTTAAGGGAGCATCTGCTGGCCCTGAAACCCTGCAGACATGGAGGGTTAATCCAGGAAACTTCGGAGACATACGGGATCCCCGAAGGTGAAATTCTCGACTTCAGTGCAAACTTTAACCCACTGGGAAGCCCATTTGACTATCCAGAAAGCGGATTAAACTTTGAGGATATTATTGAAGAGAGCCTCGGAAAACTCCTGGAATACCCCGACAACAGGTATTTGGAGTTCAGGGAAGCTGCTGCTAGATTTGTAGGACTGGGTGTAACACCGCAGAGTATTATTCCTGGCAACGGTTCAACGGAAATTGTCAGGCTTGTAGTTGAATCTGTGGTAGAAAAAGGAGACAAGGTCCTTTTACCATGGCCCACTTTCGGAGAATACGAAATGCAGTGCCGGGTCATGGGAGCAGAGCCGGTATATCCTGCACAGGACGAGGTAAATACACTCTCGGATGAGATGCTGGATAAGGCAAAGATCCTTTTTATCTGTAACCCGAACAACCCTACTGGAAAACTCCGCAGCAGGGAAGAACTTAAAGCTCTTGCAGAACGCTGCAGGGAGCATAAAACCCTTCTTTACGTGGATGAGGCCTTCATTGAGCTGTCCGATTATTCACAGAGCGTTGCAGACCTTCCTGCAGACAACGACTATGTTTTTGTCATGCGCTCTCTTACAAAGGACTTTGCGATCCCCGGGATCAGGATGGGCTTCGGGATAGCTTCTCCGGATATGGCTGAGATCCTGAACACAGCAAGGTTGTCCTGGAACCTCGGAGCTATTGCAAACACTACCGGAATCGCGCTTCTCAACATAGAAGGCGGGATTGACAGCCCATACCTGAAAAAAGCAAGGGCAATGATCCTTGAAGAAGGGGAAAAGCTCAAAGCCAAACTTGACAGGATAAGGGGCTTTGAAGTCGGGGAAGTAAATGTTAACTTTATCTTTGTCAACATCAGTAAATTCATGCTTGACTCAGGTGAACTGAGTGCACGCCTTGCAGCCCGTGGGGTCCTTATTCGGGACTGTGTCTCATTTCACAGCCTGGGAAAAGATTACATAAGAGTTGCAGTCAGGACCGGAGACGAAAACGACAGGCTCATTGCTGCAATCGGAGATGTTATCGCCGAGTGGGGCAGAGAACAGGCAAAGAACGAACTGCAGCACGTAATCGAGAAAGCCAGTGAAGAAGGCATAGGAGGCAGGAAGACCTGCGAGTATTACCCCTGCCATTTTGAAGGCCAGAACTGCACCTTCTGCTTCTGCCCATTTTACCCCTGTGAAAACGAGAAAACCGGTGGAAAATGGATCAAGAGCTCAAGAGGCGGCAGAGTCTGGAGCTGCGTTGACTGCCACCTTGTCCATAAGACGGAAATCGCCCAGAAGATCCTTGACTGCCTGATGCAGGAAGGGGATACGGACGAACTTGTAAAAGTGGCCTGGAAAAAAGTAATGGAGCCTATCTTATGATTATCCCGGACAGCGGGCACCTTGCTCTGGTACTTCTGCTTGCTGCAGTTATAGACATAGTTTTCGGAGAGCCTCCTGCTGCTATTCACCCCGTTGTCTGGATCGGAAAATTAATCAGTTTTTTGAAAAACGCAGCCCCAAAAACCCACAGGAAACTCTATGGTGTGGCAATGGCTCTTTGCTGTGTTTTCTTCGCGTCTTTACTGGGTTATTCCGTTCTCTACATTGCAGCCCTTCCGGGAATTCCGTACATTTTAGCACTCTTAATCGAAGCCTACTTCCTGAAAGCCACCTTTGCAATCAACTGCCTGCTGAGCCCTGCCAGAAAGATTTACAAACACCTTGAAGAAAACCAGCTGGAAAAAGTCCGGGAACTGCTCCCTATCTACGTCAGCCGGAACACCTCCAAACTGACAAAAACTCAGATGTCTTCTGCGGTTATTGAATCCGTCTCCGAAAATTACGTGGACGGTGTCCTGAGCCCGATTTTTTATTACGCACTTTTCGGAGAACTCGGGCTTGTGGCTGCCTATGCCTTTAAAGCCATAAGCACTCTTGACTCGATGGTGGGGTATAAAACCGAGCCTTACAGGGAACTGGGATACTTCTCAGCGAAGTCAGATGATGTGTTGAATTGGATTCCTGCACGTATTTCAGTTATCTTTATCCTTGCTGCAGCCTTTACAGTATCTTTATTCCCTAATAACGGAAGAAAAATCAATCCGCTCGACAGCATAAAGACTGCTCTCGAAGACGGGATGAAGACTCCGTCCCCCAATTCCGGCTATCCAATGGCTGCTACTGCCGGAGCCCTGGGGGTTAAACTTGAAAAACCCGACACTTATGTGCTGGGAGCCTCATACCCGCCTACCGAAGTAAAAGATATAATACGGGTCTCCCAATTAATAGCAATTGCTTCAGGGTTTTCACTTGTTGCTTTTGTGGCAGTAATCCAGATAACGGGAATTTTCCTGTATCTGTGATCTGTAGGTGTATCCCCATTACTTTGAAACCCTTACTTTGAAACCCTTACTTTGAAACCCTTACTTTGAAACCATTAATTTACAGGACTCCCGCCAATTTCATAATCCGGATGCGCGGAAACTGGGACCCTGAGAAATCGGAATATGCTCGGCAGGTGACGCCGGAAGCAGTTAAATCCATTATAAATCCATTATAAATCCATTACATTAACCGGTAAAAAGCTTAAAACCAATTTCTCGTTTTAAGCTCCATCATTTCAAGCTCGACCGTTTTAATACTATTATCAAGCAGAAACTAACCGTTTTGACAACCCCGGAGTGATCAGTATGAAGTTATCCGATATTGAGGAAAGGGACCTGAAAAAAGGGCAGCCTGAAAAAATAGAGGGAAAAGCTACCGTCGATATCCTCGATGTCCTGGCCGAAGAAGGCATAAGTATCCAGGACCTTGCGGACACAGCTCTCGAAATGTATGTCCCTCACCCCGGACTTGAGACAAGGGAAAAAGCCGAAGCTCTGTTTAAAAGGGAACTCAAATTCGCTCTGTCGGACCCGAATCTCTGCCTTCTTATTTATTCCGGGGTTCTGCTGGAGAGGGAAGGCAGAGCCGGAAACCTTCCGAATCTTAGCAAAAGTTCTTATGAAAAAGACCTTAGTTTTATAATCGCTGACGAAGTGCTGGGCAACAGCATCGCAAACTATATCAGCGGCTCTAAAGGGACATTCGAGTTTGTCAGGTATGACAAACTAAAGCCCGGAATCCTTGCAAATCTGGGGCCTTTCATGGACGACGTCATAGGGGGCCTTATCGGAGGCGTGTCTTCCAATATGTATTCAAGAGGTATGGCAGAGTTTGAAATAAATGACTAAAAAACAGGCGATACATAATGAATTCATATTTACTGGCATTTAAGTCGGGTTTTGGCTTCCTGTCCACGATCCCTGTAGGAATCAGTATGGAAGGGATCGATGAACTCATGAAAAAGATCTACTTCTACCCTATCGTGGGAGCTGTAATCGGACTTCTCATAGGGGCATTTGCATACATAGGGCAGTTGATATTCCCGGGCCCGGTCCTTGCAGTCCTTATCATGGGAGTCATATATTACATTACAGGCTTTAACCACCTCGACGGGGTCACTGACATGGGAGACGGCTTTATGGCCCATGGGTCCCTTGAGAAAAAAATCAAAGCCTTAAAAGATACGACTCTCGGGACAGGAGGTGTGGCGTTCGGCATGCTTGTACTGCTTGCCCTGTACGGTTCCATAAGGTCTGTCCAGGAAGAAGGCTTTACAGCTTTTGGTTCTAACCTTCCGCTGCTTATGTTTGGATCCATGTTTATTGCAGAGGTCAGTGCCAAGCAGTCCATGTTAACCATTGCCGCTTTTGGGAAACCGATTCCTCCCCCGAAAGACCAGGCTTACCCGGGTCTTGGAGCCATGACCATAAACGGGGCAACCCATAAAAATTTCCTCATAGGATTTATCTTTGGAGCAGTTGTATGTTCCCTGCCATTTGGATTGATAGGGCTGCTTCCCTACCTTGCAGCATGTGCCTCGGCTCTTGTACTCCTTAACAGGAGTTATGCCCACTTTGGGGGCTTAAACGGCGACGGAATAGGTACTGCTAACGAAATTGGAAGAATAACTGCCCTGATTATTATTGCGGTTATCCTCAAACTTTCATTAAACACCGGAGGTCTGGAATGGACGCTATTGTAATGGCAGGAGGGTTCGGGCAGAGGCTTGGAATGGGGGAAAAGCCCTGTGTTGAATTGCTCGGAAAGCCACTCATTACCTATGTGATAGATACACTTAGATCAACAAAAAATATAGACAGAGTTTTCGTAGCGGTCTCGCCTGTTACCCCGAAGACCGAAATCATGATTCAGGAACGCTACAAAGGCGAGGTTCAGGTAATCAGGACCTTTGGAGGAAACTATGTAGGGGACATGATTCATGCAGTGGAAACTGCAGGAACGACAGGTCCTGTAATGATTATCATGTCCGACCTGCCCCTTATAGACTCCGAGCTTATTGATTCGGTAATCCGGAAATACAGGGAAGAAGGAAAGCCTGCACTTTCCGTATATGTCCCTATCAATGTATGCAAGGGAGCAGGAACCAGGCCGGATACAGTATTTAACAAGGATGGAAAACTTATCGTGCCCGCTGGAGTAAATATCCTTGACAGTTCTCAAATCCGAACCGAACAGGAAGACTTTAATCTGATACTTGATAATCCCAAACTAGCACTAAACGTAAATACCGTTAAAGACCTGCAGCGCTGCAAGGATTTGCTGCAGTGCTCAAACTAAATGTTGCAGTGCTCAAACAAAAATTTGCTAGAGGTGTCATATATTTTATCCTTAAAAAACCTGATATTGAGCCGTGATGGAAAAAAAATTCTGCGTGGGGTCAACCTTGAAGTGGGAGACTGTGAAATCCACAGCATCATCGGCGCAAACGGTGCAGGGAAAAGTACACTTGCCTACACCCTGATGGGGCTCCAGGGTTATGAACATGAAGAAGGCAGCATCATTTTTGATGGGGAAGATGTTGCAGTACTTTCGATAACCGAGCGTGCAAAAAAAGGCATAACCCTTGCCTGGCAGGAACCCGCTCGCTTTGAGGGGCTAAAGGTCAGGGATTATCTTGCAATTGGGGCAAAAGGCAATGGAGGCATTACAGAAGACGAGATAAAGGAAGCCCTCAGGAAAGTCGACCTGAAACCTGAAAAATACCTTGACAGAGAAGTCGGCGAGGCATTGAGCGGGGGCGAAAGAAAGCGAATCGAGCTTGCCTCTATCATTACCATGAAGCCGAAACTTGCAATTCTTGATGAACCTGACTCCGGAATTGACGTGGTTTCCTTAAAAGAAATCGTCTCCCTGATCCGGGCGCTCAAAGAAAACGGCTCTTCAGTCCTTGTAATCACGCACCGGGAAGAAATTGCAGCCGCCTCGGACAAAGCATCCCTTATGTGCGAAGGGTCAATCCTCAGGAGCGGGGATCCCCTGGAAATCAGCGAATTTTTTAAAAACAGATGCATACCCTGTGACAGCCGGGTATCGCCCCCAAAGGTGGTCTGAAAAATGACTCAGATTACATTGAATGCGCTTTCCAGAGAAGCAGAAGGCATAACGGCAGCTTATACCGCAGCCGGAGGAGATACTGCAGTCCTGCATGATCATGGAATCTCAAGTCTTGTGATAAGCGGGAACAAGGTGCTAAGTGCAAATGCGACCGAAGGCGTAGTGCTTGAGAAAAAAGAAACCGAACACGGCGTGGACATTAAACTGACCATCAAAAAAGGATATAAAATCCCCCTGCCTGTCCACCTCTGTTTCGGTGTGGTCCCTAAAGATGGGCTTCAGGAAATCAATATGGACTTCGTAGCCGAAGAAGATTCGGCTGTGGAACTTATAGCCCACTGCACCTTCCCGAACGCTGAAAAGGTTATCCACAAAATGGATGCTGAGATGCTTATAGGAAAGAATGCGTCCCTGAAATACACCGAGACCCATTTCCACGGCTCCCACGGAGGAATTCAGGTGATCCCAAAAGCCCATATAAAGATCGAGGAAGGGGGCAGTTACTACACGAATTTTTCCCTTCTCTCCGGAAGGGTAGGGTATCTGGAATTCGATTACAGTGTGGATGCCGAAAAAGACTCGGTCTGTGAGATGGTCACCAAGGTCTACGGAAAAGCAGATGATATGATAAAGATCCTCGAGAAAATCTCCCTGAACGGGGAAAATGCCCGCAGTGTTATCAAAAGCCGACTTGCCATAACTGATAATGCCATATCGGAATTCAGAGGAATCACCGAAGGCCGCGCCCCTAGAGCCCGCGGACACGTGGACTGCATGGAAGTCATCCAGGGCAATGCAAAGGCTGAAGCCGTGCCAATTGTCCGGGTCGACAACCCCCTTTCAAAGGTTACTCATGAAGCTGCAATCGGCTGCGTGGACAAAAAGGAAGTAGAAACCCTCATGGCCCGCGGTCTTGAAGAAGACGAGGCAATAGACATTATAGTAAAGGGAATGCTGGCTTAAAACCTGCCTTCATCCCTTATTTGCCTGAATCCGGTATCCTGTATACGGGGATCAGCCAATCCAGAACAATTTACTGGAAAGTTTAGAGATCTCAACACTGAAGTAGGTGGAAAGTATGAGTGGTGAATTAATCATTCTTGAAAAAAAGTATTCGGAAAGAAACCTGCAGTTAATTACGGGGAAAAAGGACATAAGTTCGCATACGATGGATATTCCCGAAGAAATGTTGCTTTTAAGTGAAGTAATCGAAGACCCCAGAAAACTTCCTTACTTGCTGGAAACCTTTTATACTGCACAGATAAAGAATGAAAAAGCTTTTCATTTTGCTCTGCTCAGAGTCCAGGTAGATTCGGATATAAGGATGCATGAAGACATCCAGAGATACCAGCAGAGAAGATACGTAGCTGAAACCCTTGAGAAATTACTCTACGGGGAGCTTATGCTTTCAGTAGGGGATAATACGAGCCTTGAAGAAGACTGAGGGCTCTGGCCTTAAAAGAGTTCTTTCCCGACTTTACCCTTTTCCCTCTCCTTCTACATTCAGGAACTTGAAGCAGTAATGAGTTTTCCAAAACTCCTGTTTTTTACAGAGGCCCGGACTTTTGACTTAAACTTTCTATTTTCTCCAGCCTTTTTGCTCTCGGGTAAAGAGTTTCTTTTGCCTTGAGAACCAGCAGAAAAAAATCACATCCTATCACGTTTTTATCCTCAGTGTTCCTGAGCCCTGGCGTATATTTACACCAAATCGAAGAAATCCGGGGTTCTACTTATACATTAAAAATAATAACTATTTAATAATTTTAACAAGATATAAATATATAGATTCAAACGATATTAAATAAGGGGTATAGCCCGGAAAAACGGGATTTTTCAGTAGCTTTCCGTGAGAACGCCTGGAAGGATAACAGAATAGAGGTGAGGTTCGGGAAGACAAACTACCGGCACTACCATATTTAACAGACATGAAGAGTAATCCGGAGGAGGGGGCCAAAAGTACAGCTGTATAGTGGGAACTATAGATGTAGAAACCTGGGGGTTAAAGCAGATACCAGCAACAGACAGAAACTGATGCAAAAGTAGATCTCGATCCCTCAGGAAAAGCGGAAAAATGAAACTCGCTTTCTGGAAGAGAGGGTTTTTCTTTTTAAATGTATAGACTGGGATTCTTCCGGCACGAAGAACCCACTGTTCTTACAAAATAAATGTGGAAAAAGAGGGTTTTAAAATGGCAAGCAAAGAAGAATTACTTCAGGAACTTTCGGATGCGATTATTTCCTGCAAGAAGGACAGGGTGATTGCAGCCGTAGAAAAGGCAAAAGGAGTGATGGAACCGGCCGAGATCATTGAAAAGGGGCTTGCGGCCGGAATGAACCAGGTAGGGGTCCTCTTTGAGAGAGGCAAACTTTTCTTACCCCACGTGATGATGGCTGCAGACGCGATGACTGCAGGGGTCAAACTCCTTGAATCTGAAATGCCTGCGGGAGCCCAAAAAAAGACAATGGGAGTCATTGTTAACGGGACAGTAGAGGGAGATGTGCACGACATAGGCAAGTCTATAGTCTCTACCATGCTCCAGTCCGCAGGATTTGAAGTTCATGACATCGGCAGGGATGTCCCGATCAAGAACTTCATCGAAAAGGCAAAGGAGGTCAATGCGGATATGATCGGACTTTCGGCCCTGATGACCACAACTCTTCCTGGACAGAAAGGGGTTATCGAACTCCTCAAGGAAGAAGGTATGAGGGAGAGAGTAAAGGTCATGGTCGGAGGAGCCCCTGCAACCCAGGCCTGGGCCGATAAGATAGGGGCAGACTGCTACGCAGAAAATGCCAGCGAAGCCGTGGCAAAGGCAAAGGAACTGCTCCTTGGGAAGTGAGAATAAATGGCAACAGAATACGCTCTGAGGATGGGAGATGGAAAGAGGATCTTCCTTACCAAAGAAAAGATTGTTGAGGAAATTGAGGCAGGTACGGCTAACGCCGCTGACCTCGGTGAGATTTCTGTCCTCAGTGATGGTGAACTTGAAAAGCTTGCAGAAATTCTGATGATGCCCGGAAAGGCAGTCAGTGTTGAGCAGGGCATGGAAGTTCCTGTAACCCACGATATCGGTACCCTCAGGC
>NZ_JJOV01000028.1:0-30327 GCF_000979385.1 Methanosarcina sp. 2.H.A.1B.4 | reverse complement strand
CGGCGACCACCGAGATCTACACCTCTCTATTCGTCGGCAGCGTCAGATGTGTATAAGAGACAGGTGTAGCTCAGGAGGTGGACCCGTACAGGATCAGGCTAACCCTCCCCCGTCGGGTGGGTCCCGCACAGATCCGGGACATGCTCCTGTCCCTCCGCCCGGAACATGTTGAGCCCATCATCGAAATGACCCTGAAGAACACCACTCTCATGAAATGGAAAATGGTCCACGTAGCCCGCAAGTTCGGAGCCCTCTCCCGGGACATCGACTACGACAGGATCAGCATGAAAAAGCTCCTTGAAATCTACGAGGGCTCTTCCATGTACGACGAGGTGGTCCGCGAGATCTTCCACGATATGCTCGACGTCCCCAGGGCAAAAGAAGTCCTGACAAAACTTGCAGCCGGCGAGATTGCAGTCGAGGTCTCGGGCCCGACGCCGATCGGCTCAGCCGGCTTTGCCATGAAAAGAGACCTCGTAGCCCCGGAAAAAGCTGACCGTTCAATTGTGCTTGCCTTAAAGGAACGCATCATGAACGACAACATAATCCTCTTCTGCACGACCTGCAAGAAATGGACCTCCCGCCGCCAGGTCAAAAATGCTCCCGAAGAAATCATCTGCCCGGTCTGTGACTCAAGAATGGTTGCAGCTCTCAAGCCCTGGGAAGATGAGGAAATCAAACTGGTCAGGAAACAGGGAAAGGGCGTCCCGGTCTCAGCCGAGGAGAAAAAACGCATCCAGAGAGTCTACCGGAACGCCAGCATCGTGAACTCGCAGGGGAAAAAAGCCGTTATTGCGCTTGCGAGCAGGGGGGTCGGGCCTGAGACGGCATCGAGGGTGATTGAAAAGTTGAGGGTGGACGAAGAGGCGTTTTACAGGGATATTCTGATTGCGGAGAGGAATTACGTGAAGACGAAGAAGTTCTGGGAATGAAAAAGAAAGGCAGATTTTTGATAGTGTGAAATTGTCTATTACTCATTTTTTTATGATTTTTCTTTCTAATGTTAATATAGTTTTTATTGAAATTAGAAACACGTAGAACATCCAATCATACCATATCTCTTTGTCGTATTCATTTTTTTGTTGCGGATTATGGTGACGAATTCCAAAGTTATTCATTATTTGGAATAAATCACTATCATCTTTCTTTGGTAATTTGATCTCACTCTTTCTCAGATATTCTAATACATCACCAAGGGTTCTAACTGCTTCTTTCTTATCTTCAATTGTTGAATTGTATCTTAGATATTTTGATATTGCGATTTTTATTTGTGAATCAATATTTCTTGGATCACTGGTTTCGACAATTTCTTCAACTACAGTTTTTAAGCCAAAAGGTGCGGTTTCTAAGATCTCACCATTATATGAAAGCTCATATCCTTCACTATAATCTTTGAGAATAACATTTATTTCTTCTCTAAATTCTGATTGACCTTCTTCTTTATCGTATTCCGAAGAGTGCCATCCGCATCCGTCCCACCTATGATACCATTTATCTGTTGGTTTAGACACATAATCATAAAGAAATTCTATGAAACTGAATAAAGTAGCTTCATCATATTGATCTATTTTTTCTTCTATGGGCCAAACGTCACATAGCCTTAGTTTCGTGTATATAAAAGCTTCAATATTTCCACCCCAAAAGCCTCTTATTTCTCCTTTGTCGACACACTGGTAACCTGTGGCTTGTTGAAAGTAAAGTCCATCTTCAAATCTTTGATATATCGAATAAAATAATTTTTTTAACATCTCAAAGTCTATTTTGTTTGTTTTTGTTAGACCTCTTCTTTCTGAATAATATTTCTTATTATCCATATTTGCTTGTATATCAACATAATTAATAGTTTTTTCTATGAGTTCATCCCATAACTAATTTTATTCAATATCAAAAAAAGTTTAAGAATTATTTTTCTTCCGCTATCCCATAACAGTAAATTCAAGGATCTCGGCAGTCTACTTGCCTCTTTTCTTAATCTATTTTATCTGGAGTCCAGCTATTAAATATCTTGACTATAACTCCAGATTTGAGAGGTTTGAAAAGAAACGCAATCGTAAAATCTCCAATCGAAGGATTTGAGGGGGGCTGGGGCGGAAATATAATAAAAAATTTATACTCCTCCACAAGTTCTCCTTTACCAAATCTATTTTCTCCTTCTTTTACCGTCATTTTACTCCAGCATACCTTTAAATGATCACAAACAAAATATACTGACATGGAAAATGCTGCCCGGCACAAAGAGTTATTCGAAAAAATCTCTTCTTTCCTTGAAAAAGAAGGAGCGACAAAGGTAGCTGTTTTTGGCTCTTATGTAAGAGGAGAGGAAAAGCCGGGAAGTGATATAGACATTCTTGTAGAGTTTTCCGAAACGAAAAGTCTGCTTACTCTCGTCAGAATTGAGAGAGAACTGTCAGAGTTTCTTGGAATGAAGGTCGATTTGCTTACTGAAGATTCAATAAGCCCATACCTTATTGATGGAATAAGAAGGGAAGCAAAAGTGATTTCGGCATGAAAAAGAATGATTCTGTTTACCTCAGTCATATTCTCAATTCAATTGGACGTATTGAAGAATATACTGAAAGTATGGAAAAAGATGATTTTCTATCCAGCAATCTGGTTCAGGACGGGACGATCAGGCAGATTGAGATCATAGGCGAAGCTACCAAAAACTTATCCAAGGATCTCCGTGATAAATATCCTCTGATTCCCTGGAGTGACATTGCAGGTATGCGAGATAGATTAATTCACCACTATTTTGGGGTTGACCTTAAAGCAGTCTGGTATTCTGTGAAAGTCGATATCCCTGCTTTGAAAAATGAGATTCTGGCTATACTCGATGTTCTGGAGACTGAAAAGTAATCATGGATTCGACTTATTTGCTATTTCTTTTCTTATAAGACTCCAGTTCCTGCTCCAGATCGAAATAAAAGGCTTTTTTTGATTTATGCTGACAAATGAATACATCAATATTGCATATTTCTGAATCTAAATAATCTTCAATCCAGCGGCCCAATCTTCTAATTTCCAATCGAAGGATTTGGGGGGCTGGCGGAAATATAATAAAAAAGTTATATTGCTTCGGCTTCTGCTGGCTTTCAGCTAATTTCTTTCTTCAATTTTCCTTCTGTTACGGAAAAGCTGCGCTTTAGTGCGGAAACAAACTCGCTATCAGTAACTTGTTTTCCAGGCTCTGTAAGTTTCCAGGTCATCTTTAATAAGGCTAAATGCAAAAGCAAGCACAGCGACATCGTCCACAAATCCAAGTAAAGGAATAATATCCGGAGAGAAGTCAACCGGACTTATGAGATACAGGAGAGCGAATGTTATCACCAGTACCGTTTTCTTCGGGACCGGGTATTTCCCGGTGAAGGAGTCTGATAACATTGAAAACAGTAATTCCAGATAATACCATATTTTCCCGAGATCTGCCCGGCGGTGATGACTACCTCTCAGTTCTTCAGGAAAAATCGTACTGGTATCAGAATCCTGGTCCGGATTTACATTAAATTGGTCAAGATTTGATCCAACTTTCTTCGCTCTGAAATTATAGGTTTTGTCCATGATAATCCTCCAATCTCATATTGGATTGTATCTCGGGGTTCTTAAACCAAATCTCAAATTGGATATTCTTTCCTTTTTTGCATCAAAATCGATTTTAAATTAAGTGCTCTTTCCAGGTTGTGTCAAAAAATATACAGGCACTAAAATAATTGGGTACAAATAAAAACGGTGATAATAGGATATTAAGTTTGTCTCAAGAATTCCTTCCCCATTCTTCAATTTTATTTTGTCTAAAATAATCTAAATAATCTTCATACAGAGGCGCAGTCGATGGATTTGAGGGGGGCTGGAGAATGGTATCGATTTTCGGTAAATAGGGCAAAATTTGAAGCAGCCTTCTGGTACAAAATCTATAGCCCTCAGGCAAGAAAATTCCTTACTGACGATCAATAAAATAGTCTCTAAAATATTACAAAAAAATGGTAAAGTTTCCGAACAGATACAGAGGAGATTAAAATGGTTCGGAACTAAAAAAATTAAATTTGATTTGATAAAATCAGTAAGATATTAGATTTGCTGAACCATTTTTTCTACCTTAATTCCGGTTTCGGTCAGGAAGTAAACCTCTTCTTTTTTTGCGATCAGCTCTTTTTCGTCCAGTTCCTCGAGGGTCTTTGCTATGGTAGGATATACTACCCGAAGTGTTTTAGCGATACGTTTTCCTTCCATTTCCCCTTTTGAGGCGAGCAGAGAGAGTACTTTTTGCCTTACGTTGTTTCCGTTCACAAAACCTATTAACTCATTCATAGGGTACCTCCCGGATATGTTGGATTTCCCGGGCATTATTATATCGGCACATTTATATATATTAAGTGCATAAATGTGTGATTATATATGTAACATAAAAAGATGGGGTTCAAGATATATTTAGCTTTTTGCTGGCTGAAAAATGCTTTTTCAGGCAAAAACACAAATTTTCGGGGTTTTATTCTTCAAGGTACGAATCCTGTTTTCCGGAGTTTCTGTTTCGTGAAGCTGCCTGCGCCCGAATTTTTAGATTTTTTCGTATACTGCCCCCATTTTTTATGCAAACATGTTAATTCTATTAATTCCATAATTAATTCCAGACTGTGAGATTTATTATGTCTCGATGAGATTATTTACTTAAAATACAAATTATAAAAAAAATACAAAGCTCTGGTTGGCTTTTTATATAATTGAGAATTTTTGTTTATGACCGAAATTCAGTATAAAGTGCCTTAAAAACACCATTAGGCTTTAATATCATCATTGATAAGTACTTTATATCTAATCAGTTATTTTCGGATGTAAATTACATATACAATGATTACAAATTTGGAGGACATACCAACAAATGAGCAGCGGAATGTGCCCGGTATGCGGGCTTCCTAAAGAACTTTGCATCTGCGAAGAGGTTGCTAAAGAGCAACAGAGAATTACTGTGAAAGTAAACCGAAGGAGATATGGGAAAGAAGTCACTGTTGTAGAAGGTTTCGATGCAAGTGAAATTGACCTTCATGAACTATCTACCTATCTTAAATCAAAATTTGCATGCGGCGGTACAGTAAAAGGAAACACTGTAGAACTCCAGGGCAACCACCTGACCCGCATGAAAGAAGTCCTCATGGAAAAGGGTTTCTCTGCTGAACAAATTAAGAATTAAACTCTGAATCCGTCCCCCACCGGAACAACCGAACCTGAGAACCGGAATGTAAGTTTATAGATTCGGGGTTGTACGTATCTTTTTGCCAGTTTTTCGATAGCTTGTGCTTTATTCTTGGTGCATCGACAGGAACCTGGGTTCCTGCTCGGAAAACTATACAAAAAGTGCGTTGTTATATATTTTAAAAATTCGTGTTATATATTGAAAACCAATTGTTTAATTTGATCTGTGCAAGTGTTGGTCTCCAATGAAAACAACATGCGAAATTATGGTACAGAAAGTTTTGCCTGCAATCAGGGCTGAACTTTCACGGGCAATGATTTTCGAGCATGGATGCACGCAGCAGGATGTAGCAGATATCCTTGAGCTTTCAAGAGCTGCGGTATCCCAGTACGTGAGCGAAAAACGCGGGGCAGAAGTTGATTTTTCTGAAGAGACCCAGAAAGAAATCCGTAAATTTGCATCGGTGCTCTTAAATGGTGGTTTATCCTCTCAGGAGAAGGTAGAGGGTATGTGTAGCATATGTTGTTTTGTTCAAAAATCTGGCTGGCTGTACAGGACTGTTCCTGAAGCTAAAGCCTGCATCATCTGTAAGGATATGAATTAAAGGTGAAAGACACACTGTGTATCAAGTGCAAGGGAAAAGGACTTTGTGGGCGCCCCCGCTGCCCAATCCTTGAAAAATTTAAATCCTTGCAATCAATTTCACCTGTAATCTCTGGAGATTCTGTATTCGGGGCTTCTCCCCCGGCTCTTTTTGTCGGAAGCCATGGTTACCCCAGGGTTTCGGCGGGCCCCCTGATTCCTCCCTTAGCAACGGAAAACGAAGCTTTGCTTCTCGAAGATCCTTCGGCCTGGGGGAACATGCAGATCGAAGATATCATCTCCATGCGCTCCCGTATGGTCAGGGCAAACACGAGCCTGCATATAAAAGATGCGCGGAGCAAAGAAAATCCTCTTCTGGTGAAGGCTCAGGAACTGGCGCTTTCCAGTAAGCCAGTCGATACTGAAGCCTGGTTTTTTAAAGCCCCAAAACAGGAACTCAAGTTCGATGCAGTCCTTACACCTATGGGTCCCTCCGGGCTTGTGAAAAACTTTGAGCTTGCCGAAAACCCGGATGTCCCTAAAAAAGTGGACTACCTGGTCTATGATACCGATGCCCTCGCAAAAGACGCTGTCACTGAACTTTTAAACAGTGATGTTTCTACTGAACATATCACACGCCTTTTTTCTATAGGCCTGCTCGGGAAAGAACGTAAAATTGTGCCTACCCGCTGGTCTATCACAGCTGTGGATGATATGGCAGGAAAGGAACTTGCAGACCGCATAAGGGACTTTCCGTGGGTTTCTGACATTAAGCTTTTCAGCGGGACACATTTCGGAAACCATTTTGAGGTCCTCATCCTTCCGCGGGCTTATTCTTTCGAACTGATTGAAATCTGGCTCCCAAAAACAGTCTGGTCCGGGGAATCAAGCTGGATAGGAGAGGACAGCGAAGGCCTTGAAGGAAAAAAAGGGTATTCTCCTCTTGCAGGGGGTTATTATGCAGCAAGGCTTCCTGTGCTTGAGTACCTGACAGAAATCAAAAGACAGGCTTCGGTCTTTGTGCTGAGGGAAATAACTCCCGATTACTGGGCTCCTCTCGGGGTCTGGGTGGTCAGGGAGGGCATGAGAAAAGCTCTTCAAAATCCTCCTAAAACCTTTGATTCCCTGGAAGCAGCAGTTTCGGACCTTACGGAAAGGGTAAAAACCCCAAAATTAGAGTGGATGCAGCAGGCAAAGATGCTTTCTGACTTCCGGTTCCAGACAACGCTTGATTTCTTTTTTAAAACATGATTTAGTTAAAGCTTGAAAAATATTCACAAACCTCAGGGACAGGGTTTCCTGAATAATCTGTAATTTAAAAAATTCGTAATGTGTTGTAAACTCAAATTAAGTGTGGATAGGTCCACAAAGCCAAAAATAATATTCCAAAAGAAGGATTTGAAAGCCTTTTCAGGCTTCTTCAAACCTTCAATCTTTACCAGGCTTATTAAAAGATCTCGGGCACAATGCGCCGGGCAACTTCTTCATAAGCTTTGGAAATGTCGCCTTTGTCAAATCTGAAGACATCTTTGTCCATGGACTGTCCGGTTTTCTTGTCCCAGAAACGGCAGGTGTCGCAGGAAATTTCATCGGCAAGGATTATTTCCCCGTCCCTTCTTCCAAACTCAAGTTTAAAGTCGGGAAGCAGGATTCCTTTCTCGTCAAGGTAGGGCACAAGCAGCTCGTTGATTCTGAGCGCAAGCTTCCGGAGTGCAGCAAGTTCTTCGCGTGTTGCAATACCAAGCGCAACAGCGATGTCATCATTCAGCATTGGATCTCCGTACTCGTCGCTTTTGAAATCAAAAACGATAACCGGGAACTCGAAAATAGTACCTTCTTTCATAGGGTATTTCTTTGTAATGGAACCCGCGGCAATGTTTCTAACAATAACCTCGATCTTTATGATTTCTACTTTCTTTACAAGCATATCGATGTCAGAAAGCATGCTGACAAAATGTGTTTTCATCCCGCTGGCTTCCAGCATCTCAAATATCTTTTTTGAGATCTGGGCATTGTAGTAACCCTTCCTTTCCATCTCGCCTTTCTTTTCTCCGTTGAACGCGGTCAGGCTGTTTCGGAATTCGGCGATAAAGGTGTCGGGATTATCTGTCGCATAGATAGTCTTTGCTTTCCCTGAATAGAGTTGTTCTCTTTTCATGCAGTGGTCCTCTCTAGGGATAATTTTGGATTTCCTTAGATAGAGAGATTTTCCGGAAATATTATTCCCGGAATAACAATAACTTTAATATATGAGTTCTTTAATAACGCTTTGAGCATTTCAGAAGCGGATATGGAATATGTACCGGAACTGGATGCCTTATGGTAGTGATCGAATCACTCCCAGAACTCACAAAGACACTCCCTGAAACTCGAGATGGTTGCAGATTTGCAGAGATTTTTTCCTGAAATATACGCTCGGTTTCATGAAGAGTCGGAGTGAATGATAAAGTCTTTCTGCTAGATAAAGTTATCATCTCCTGCCGGTTTTCTGTCCTTCCGCAGAGTCTGTCTCCTGCTTCGTAAATTATATCATTGAAGAAAATCAATTAATAGCTTTAACAACTTAATCAAAGAATTAAGAACTTACATCACTTGAGCGCCCACCACCTAATTAAAGACCCATCTCAATACGCAACGGATAAAAAAACATGTCAGGAATTATACTAGACATAGTAGAGCTACTGCTGACCGCAGAGATCTATAACCGCTATCCAGAACTGGATGTAAATGACCTTCCCAAAAATATCCGGAAAAATTACTGGAACAGCACAGAAAAAACGGTTCCTAAACCCATTATAGCTTCATTTGTCAGGATCGAAAAACTATATGGGATCAAAGATATCGAAAAAAGTGTACGGAATGTACCTTTCATATCCATTGACAGGGCTCACTTTGAACTCCGCCTGAGCGCATTTGAACTTGCCGCGGAATGGCTTGAAAAACAGGAAGGATCTCAGGAGAGAATAGATAACAATCCAGTCCTTGCTTATTACTTTGGAGAAATCAGGAAGGATGAAGTTGCAAACTATGCAGCTGCAAAAGCAAAGATCAGGCCAAAGGAAGTCGACAGGGAATGGATAGAATCTCTGATAGCTGAAATCAGGAAAGAAGACAAGAGCGAAGAAATGCTCAAGCTCGTTGTCATTATCGCTCCTGAAGACGTCAAACAGAAAGTCAAGGACCTTGTGCTCACCGAGGAACAGGAAGACGAAATTGAAAAAATTATGAAAGCCATCAAGCACAGGGAATACCTGCGGGAGATAGGGCTGCATGATATTGGAAAACTCCTGTTTGTCGGGCCTCCGGGCACCGGAAAAACCTCAGTTGCCCGCGCACTTTCAGAACAGCTCTCCATTCCCTTTGTTGAGGTCAAACTCTCAATGATTACGGATCAGTACCTTGGCGAGACTGCTAAAAATATAGACCGTGTTTTCCTGCTTGCAAAAAAGCTGAATCCCTGCATTCTTTTCATAGACGAGCTGGACTTTGTTGCAAAAGCCAGGACTTCAGACGAAAACGCTGCAATCAAGAGGGCGGTCAATACTCTCCTGAAAGCTATAGATGAAATCAGCCTGGTAGAGCATGGAGTCCTGCTGATTGCTGCAACAAACCATCCTCGGATGCTTGACAGTGCAGCGTGGAGGCGTTTTGACGAAATCGTCCATTTCCCTCTGCCTGACCTTGGTATGCGTAAAAATATCCTGGACATTGTGACCCGGCACATAGAGGGAGACTTTGATACCGGAGAGATTGCGTCACTGACAGAGAATTATTCGGGTTCTGACCTGCGCATGGTTATCAGGGAAGCTGTCCTGAGTGCTCTTCTGGAAGAGCGCAAGGTACTTACCCAGCAGGACCTGCTGGAAGCAGTAAAGTCCTTTGATGAAAGGGCAAATCTCAAATCCGATGAATATAAAGGGAAGAGTTCTTCATGAGGCTAAAGCTGCTCGGGACAGGTGATGCTGTTGGGACTCCTAAAATCGGCTGTAACTGCCCCGCATGCACTGATGCCCTTGAAGGTGGAAAGAGCCAGCGCCTTCGTTTTTCTATCCTTGTGGAGTCTGATCAGGGTAAAATTCTTATTGATACCAGTCCTGATCTCAGGCAGCAGTTTCTCAAGCAAAAACTTTCGGGCATAGACGGGGTAATCTGGACACATGGTCACTACGACCACTACGCAGGTTTCGGGGAGTTTTATCGGGTTCAAAATAAAGTTGCTGTCTATGGAGTTAGAGAAACTCTGGACTACATAGACCAGTACGTTTCTTTCCTGAAACCCAGGTACCACTACGTAAATTTCTATGAACCCTTCGAATTAATCGGGCTTCAGTTTACCCTTTTTAAGGTTTCCCACCCACCGGTAGAAACCCCTGCGGGCGTTATTATCCAGGAGGGGAATACCAGGGTTGTGGTCACCAGTGATACGAACCCGGAGATTCCTGAAAAAAGCCTGGAGTTTATGAAGGAGCCGGATCTTCTGATTGCAGATGCTATAGTTCCTCCGCACATCCATATCAAGAAACACATGAACTCGGAAGAAGCTCTGGCACTTGCACAAAAACTCAATGCAAAAGAAGTGGTCCTGACCCACCTCAGCCATCTCTACCGCCCGCACCATATCGAATCGATGTTTTTGCCCCTGGGGTATGACGGGCAGGTCTTTGAGTTTTAATCTTTTTTAAAACCGGAACTTCTTTTTAAACGCAATTTCCATTTTTATTATTTGGATGTTAGTTCTATATATCCTGGAACTCCAAAACTGGGTATGAACCCTAAACGCATCAGGACTCTTAAACCGGGGAAATCAGGGGAAGGGCCTGTTGTTTACTGGATGAGCCGTGACCAGAGGGTTGAAGACAACTGGGCTCTACTGTTTTCCCGGGCAATAGCACAGGAGGCTGATGTACCGGTAGCCGTGGTTTTCTGCCTGACAGAAGAGTTTTTGGGGGCTGGAAGAAGGCATTATGAATTTATGCTCAAAGGGCTGCAGGAACTTGAGGTTGCCCTTTCCCGGAAAAAGATTCCCTTCTTCTTCCTGGAAGGAGACCCCGGGCAAAGAATTCCTCAATTTGTAAGAAAATACGGGGTTGGGACTCTTGTTACTGATTTCAGTCCGCTTCGTGTAAAGGCTGAGTGGATTGAAAAAATTATTTCTGCTATCAAAATTCCATTTTTTGAGGTCGATGCCCACAATGTTGTCCCATGCTGGGAAGCTTCTCCAAAACAGGAGTATGCTGCGCATACTTTTCGCCCTAAACTCCATGGGCACCTCTCTGAGTTTCTTGAGGAATTTCCAGAACTTGAGCCGAACTCCGAATCTATTGAAATCCCATCAGGCCACAGTATGCCTGAAATTTTATCCAACACACAGGAAACCGGAATTAAAGCCCTGCTTCTGAAGGAAATCTCTGGCAAAGACAATGATTCCCTCTTTGAGCCTGAGCATTTCAAGCCCGGGGAAAAAGCTGCAAGAAAGGTAATGGAGAGTTTTCTTGCAGAGAGGCTTGACTCTTACAACACGTTGCGGAACGACCCGACAAAGAACGCACTCTCAAATCTTTCCCCTTACCTTCATTTCGGGCAGATCTCGGCGCAGAGGGTCGTGCTTGAGGTGGAAAAGGCAAAAAGTGACCCTGAATCAAAAAAAGCTTTCCTGGACGAGATCCTTGTATGGAAGGAGATTGCGGACAACTTCTGTTATTACAACCCCGGATATGAAAGATTTGAGAGCTTTCCTGACTGGGCAAAGAAGTCCCTCAATGTCCACCGGCATGATCGGAGAACGTATGTCTACACCCTCGAGGAATTCGAGGCAGGAAAGACGCACGATCCTCTCTGGAATGCAAGCCAGATGGAACTGCTCCGTACCGGGAAGATTCACAGCTATATGCGTATGTACTGGGCAAAAAAAATTCTGGAATGGAGCGAATCTCCGGAAAAAGCCCTTGAAATTGCAATCTGCCTGAATGACAGATATGAACTGGACGGAAGGGATCCCAATGGTTATGCTGGAATTGCCTGGAGCATCGGGGGAGTCCATGACCGGGCCTGGAAGGAGAGAGAAGTGATCGGAAAAATCAGATATATGAGTTATGAGGGCTGCAAAAGAAAATTTGACGTTAAATCATATATTGCAAAATATTCAGTTCTGTAGAAATCCTAACTTTTATCCCCCCGACTTATCCCATTTTTTTTGTTTATGTTGTATACTATGATTTTAACTTTTACCGATATGCATACAGGCATATTAAAGCTTCAATTTGCGTTTTTCCCCGATAATTGTAGTGTTTTGCCTGCTACCAGACACAGGGATTAAAATGGATCTATTTCTTTCGATAGACTGGCCTTTAAACCTGCCAATCAGCAGGTAAACATAATTCGCATTGAAGCATTAAGTTAATATTTATCTTGCCATTTTTATTTTATAAAACGAATTTATAAGGTGTACAGGCGTGAATCAGCATTACTTTTCTTTGGCTAATTATTATAAGTATTTCATAGGTCTTGACGGCATTATACTTACTTTCTTAATAATAAAGAGTTATCCAGCTGTTTTTAATTTAGAAACAAAAGCTAGCTTTTTTATTATGTTAGTAGGAGCATTTTGTGTGTTCATTGATAATTGGAACCGAAAATCAATAGCTTACAGATTATATGTTGAACTATACGAAAACGAATATCAAGCTAATTCTGACTACAAAGCTGGTAAAATATTTATAAACTTAATTTTTTATGTAATCTCTATATATTTAATATCTGGTGTATTTGGTGCTCTCTGACACTCGCCCGTAGGCTTTCATGAAGGGATTATTTAACCTGGGCGGGAGGTGAGAAACCCGCCCGTCAGGTTCGACGAGAGGACAGGCTTATCATACTTTTTTATAATGTAGTATTTAAACTCCAACCCTGCGTTTTATAATATATATTTGAGAAATTCGAGTAGAAGATTAGAATTTAAAGGCTTATTACATTCGCTAATGTTTCAGGCAGTTGGCTGATCTGAAGGAGTTTTTATTATTTCTCTAAGGACTAAAACAACCTTTTAATACAAAATAATCTTTTAACCGAAAGTAGTATATCTACAAATTACTTGAGTTGTCTCAAAATATCCGGTTAGAAGGGTGCTGAAAAATAATAAATTCCTATACCAAAATAACTTTTTATTTTTTTATTTTTTCTTTAAGAGGTTCCGATTTTTAGATTAGTCACATATAAATACAAGTACAGCCAATTTTAATACAGGGATTTTTATATTTATCCCCCTTATAGAAAACCAGAATATAAAGTAAAAAGGGAGTGATACTTATGGCAGTAAGAAATCCTGTAGACCTGATCGCCCTTATACTTGTTATAGTGGGCGGATTAAACTGGGGGCTTGTAGGACTCTTTGATTTTAACCTTGTAGATACTATCTTCGGGGCAGGGAGTACTCTTTCGAGAATTGTGTACATGATTGTTGGGCTTGCAGCGCTTTATATGATCTATTTCACTGTAAGAGCTGAAACATCTCAAACTCATGAGACCGCAGTACGTCACTAAGGAAAAAAGATTTGAAAAGCTCCTTTCCGGGGTAATACTGTGAAAGGGCCTTAACCAGCAACAATTTTTTTCAGAAAGCTGGACATAAAATTAAGATAAGGTTATTTTTTCTTCTTAGAATTTTTATTTTTATTTCTTTTACCTTTATTTTTAATCTAATTTTTCGATTATACTAAATCTCAGGTTTTACACATATCAACAAATTTTGATACATTTAATTTTACTGATATTTACTTTTATAACTTATTCGCATTTCACTTCTCTTTCCTATTTTTCAGTTCCGAAAGCACTTTTTCGGCGTGTCCTGCAGCTTTAACGTTATCCCATATCCTGACAATCTTTCCTTCCGGATTGATAAGGAAAGTTGTCCGGACAACGCTTATAACATCCTTGCCCCTGAAATGTTTGGGGTGCAGGACATCATATTTTCCGTGGACTTCCGCCTGCTCGTCAGAAAGCAGTTTTATTTTAAGTTCTTTTATTTCTATAAATTTCCTGTGAGATTCCTCACTATCCCTGCTGACTCCCAGAACAACTGCGTTTTCAGCTTCGAAATCTTTTCTCAGGCAGCTGAAATTTTTGGCTTCCAGGCTGCAGCCCGGAGTGTTGTCCCTCGGATAAAAGTACAGGACTACCCATTTTCCCCTGAGGTTCTCAAGGCATGTCCGATTCCCTTCCTGATCAGGAAGACAAAAATCAGGTGCAAGTTGTCCTGATTCCAGTGATGTCTTTGCCATATTTTTCCCCCTGGTAAGTCCGTGCCGCTTATATGCGGTTACTAAATAAATATTTAAAAATCATAGAACCTAATCTTATCATACAAGTTATATTTTTAATAGATTATTATTCTTACTCTTGTTCTCTTATATCTTTTGTTTGCCCCTGCTCTCAGCTCATCTTTTTCTCTTCCAGGGCAGGACTGCCGCTTCAAACGCCAGAATCGGTCCTATGAACCAGCCTGCCCAGAGTAAAAGCCCTGCAAGCCCGAGCCCGAAAAAGTAAAACTGTTTTCGTGTCGATTTTATGCTATACCCTTCATCTTTCAGACTCAGGGCCAGAGCTGTAATTCCAAGCCCAACGCCGGCAAGAGCCAGAAAGACAGTAATGATTACTTCGGGAGAATACGAGCTTCTGCTAAGTGAAACCAGCATCTGGAATATTAATGATAAGCCTGTGCCCAGAAAGAAAATACCTGCAAAAATCCCCGACCAGCGTGCCGGATTGAACCCGGCTGCAGCTTCCTTTTTAAGTGAAATTGCCAGAATACCGGCTGCAAGAGTTACTCCCAGCGGGAAGAAGATAAAAGGCAGGCTCTGTCCTTCCCAGCGGTAGGTCCTTATCTGGTTTAGAGGAATTAACAGCCACTCGATAAGGGAAAAAATTTCCCTGTATCCCAGAATAACCCCATAATTGCCTCCCCCCTCAATAGAACTCACTGCTGCATAGTATGTGCCGCTTTCCGGGGCCTGGAGGTCTGCTCGGGCAAGGGAGTAAAAGGCGCTCGGTGTAAATCCTTCATATGTTGCGCTTTCAGGAATCTTTCCCAAAAAGACCTTTGCTCCATACCCTTCAGGCACTTCTGCGGTTTCTGGCACTTCTCCTTCGTCAGCAAGCCCGGGTCCCATAAGGATCAGGTCCGGAGTATAAATCTGGCCCTCCTTCCCGGCAGGGACAATAAGTCCAAGTACGATCCTCTCCCCTTTTTCCATCTTAAAACTGTAGTACTGAACATCTGCGCCTGAAAGCTGTCCGTAAAGGACTCTGGATTTTGTAGGATTTTCTACGGAAGTTGCGGTTTCAGGGCTTTTGCCTCCCTCTCCGAAGGTCGGAACATGAGCAAGCACAGGAGTGAGCAAAAAATACATTCCCGCCACTAAAATAACTATTAAGGCATAATATCTTAATCTCCCTCGTTTCATAGACTATATTCTCACATGCTGTCAGTAAATAGGTATCAGAATCTGGAATAAGAAACAAACCCCCAGACTTAAGTTCAGGCTTAAAAGCTTAGAATTTCCTGCCGAAAGCCCTTTTTAAAATGCATTCAAAGTTCATCTTATGAGAATCTGGGACATCCCACCTGAGAACATGTGCAGGCAGCATCTTCTCGGGGAACACCGTGAATTGCACGCCCTGTGGTCCATAATTACCAATAACAAAAAAGCTTATGCCCACCATCCCGAGACCCTGCGCTGGAAGGGAAAACTAAAAGCTCTCTACCTGAGACATGAAGCCCTTGTGGAAGAAATGCTGAGGAGGGGGTATAAGCATCATACTCCTCTTGATCCTGTTCTTGCGACTGGAAACGCTTTTCAGGACGAATTTGTGAATACCTATGAGGAACAGGTCCGGATCCTGAAAGAAAGAGGGTGCGAGTGCAGGGTCTGACTGTAAGCTTCAGAAAACTCGCAGGTCACTTCCCATAAAACCCGTAAATCCAGGATTTTCGTCGAGGTTTATCCCAACTTTATTTGAGGATTTCTATTCTTTTTTCTCTAAACCACTGATAATACAACGTTTTTTCTATCCATAACTGCATATATAGTTATCGACATTTTTTTATACTATTAACTCATAAGTATAGAGAGACAACACCTATTATGAGAAGGGCTGTTCGAGAACGCATGAAGAAGTGAGATCGTGAAAAAGTCAGGTGTTGAATCAGTTCACATTAAAAATTCTAATTCTGGATCAGACGGGGATCTAAGGAACTTCAATGACTCTTGTGCTGAATGAAGAGGAAATATGGGTTCTTGAATGTATAAAAGAGGCCCATATAGACCGGGGCTTTCATATTCGGGACGTAATCAAAAAAGCAAAAGCCGGATATGGGTTATCAAGGTCAACAGTTTACGAAATAGTGGGCTATCTGGAGTTTCACGGCCTTATAAAGACAAATAAAGCCGGGAACAGGGAACTTGACAAGTCCATAGCTTATTTTGTAACGTGCCCGGGGTGCGGGAAGGAAATTCCGGGAAGTGAATACATCAAAGAGAATGGGGGAGCAATCTGTGAGGACTGTTATCTGGAAGGGCACCAGAAAATTAAGTTTGCAGACCCTGTGGCAGTGCGTTCCAAAAAGCTTTTCAGGAAACAGCATGGGTTTGAAGGAACCGACGGACTGACCGAGCTGCAAAAAGAAATCTATAATTTTATCCTGGAGGAAGGGGGGGCTACCCCCGAAAAGATCTCGAAGCTTTTCGAGCTCACCTTACAGGAAACCAGGAACCAGTTTGCAATACTGCGGCACTGTGAGCTTTTGAAGTGGAGAAAAATGGGGGAAGAAATGTACATGGTGCCTTTTGATTCTTAAATTTTTTCATATGATTTATATCTATGATTTTTATCTCTGATCTATATCCATGATCTGAAGCACTCAGAGGTGAGAGGTTGACAGAAAAAATCGATATGAACGAAAGGCTGGAAGCAATGGCGGGGCAACTCCCTGAAGTAATGAACGCCCTTATGGGGCTTCATTCCGAAGTCGTCAAAGACGGGGCTTTAAGCGCCAGGACAAAAGAGCTGATGATGGTAGGGATTGCAGTTGCCCTGCGCTGTGAGTACTGTCTCTGGAAGCACGTTCCTGAGGCTGTGAGGCTGGGGGCGACCCGTGAAGAGGTTCTGGAGGCTGTCAGCACTGCAATAGTGATGGCTGGAGGGCCTGCCGTAGCTTACGGATCAGTAGTTGTTCTCAAAATTCTGGATGAACTGGATGTCTGAAACTCTGGAGGGATAAAAGATGGCAGAAGAAATAACCAGTCCTGTCGCGTGTGCGGTCTGTGGGCGTGAACTGGCAGGAGAAGACAGTATCAAAGAAGGAGATCAGGTTTTTTGTGAGGATTGCTATATAGAGGGTCACCATAAAATTCAGGCATGTAATCCCTGGGCAGTCCGTTCTAAAAAAATCTTCAGGGAAGAAGCCGGGCTTGAAGGTACTGATGGACTTACAGACCTGCAAAAAGCCATTTATGAATTCATTGTTTCCAGGGGTGGGGTAAAAAAGGAAGAAATTGCAGAAAAATTTGGGATATCTCCCCGGGAAACCGAAAACCAGTTTGCTCTCCTGAGGCACTGCGAGCTGTTAAAAGGACAAAAAAGGGCAGATGGCGTATATCTTGTGCCTTTTAGGGACAAATAAGTTAAGAAATGTGTGAATTATTTATTTTTTCGTTTTAAACAAATAAGGGTCTCTCTACATTTCTTTTTTATGTGCTTCCCTGCTCATGGCTGTGTACCTGCCCAAAACTGTTTCTTGATTGAAGACCAAATTCATATTTGAAACCAATAAAAAACAGGTTATTATATGGTTTACAAATTTTTGCGTGGTTAAAGGCTATAGCCGGGGTGTTTTATATTGGATAGCTCAAAATCTTACTTTAATCCGGAAATCGAGACCATGAACAGGGGAGAACTCGACGCTCTCATCGAGGAACGAGTGCGATATACGGTAAAATATGCGGCTGAAAATTCTCCTTTTTACAGAAAATGGTTTGAAAAACACAGAGTAAGTCCTGGAAACATCAAAACCCATGAGGACCTCCTTGAACTTCCAATCATATCCGGAAAGACTATCCGGGAAAACCAGCCCCCTGAGATGAAGGATTTTATGTTCAAAAGCGTGGGCTGGGAAGATGTTTTCACTATCCATGAGACCAGCGGCACGAGCGGGACCCCAAAGAGCTTTTTCCTCACCTGGGCAGACTGGGAACGCTATGCAGAAAAATACGCCCGGATTTTCAGGTCTCAGGGTTTCGGGCCCGGAGACAGGGTTGTGGTCTGTGCTGCCTACGGCATGAATGTGGGGGCAAACACCATGACCCTTGCTGCCAGGCAGCTGGGTATGAGCATTATCCCCGAGGGCAAGTGCACTTTTCCCCTGCGTGTTATTGAAGCCTACAGGCCGACAGGCATAGTAGGCAGCGTATTCAAGCTCCTGAACCTCGCACGCAGAATGAAGGCTGAGGGAATCGACCCTCGGAGGTCAGGTGTAAACAAACTGGTTGTGGGAGGTGAAGCCTTTGCTGATGAATCAAGAAATTATCTCTCGGAAATCTGGGGTTGTCCTGTGTATAATACCTACGGGAGCACGGAAGGGACGATGTGCGGGGAATGCAGTGAAATTACAGGGCTGCATGTTCCTGAGGATTTTATCCATCTTGATGTTTACGACCCGCACCTTGAGAATTTCGTGCCTGATGGGGAATGTGGAAGAGTTATCCTGAGTACGCTTCTGCCTGTTGGAGCAAAAGCAGGCAACCTTCTCTTAAATTATGATACTGAAGACACAACTGTCGTCCTTACGCGCAAAACGTGCTCCTGCGGAAGGACCCACATGAAAATACTCACTCCCCAGAGAGAGGCAGAAACAGTATGGGTTGAAGGAACTCCTTTTAATCGCGTTGATGTAGAAAGGGGTGTCTTCCAGAGTGGGAACATGGACTACCTGACAGGAGAGTATGAGGCTTTTCTTTACGGCGGAGAAGATGAGGGAGAAACCGTACTGAGGGTCAGTATGGAATGCGAAAACCCCGATACCTGTGACAGAGACCTTATAATGGAAAACTTCATCCACTCTTTCCTTAAATATAAACATCCCCTCTCCAGGGCTTATGAAGACGGTACTTTCAAGATCCTTTTCAACTTCACGGATCCCCGCGGGCTTGAGCTGTACAAAATAAAAGGAAGACCGAAGAGGCTTGTGGACAGACGATAACTGTAAAGAGCGGGCAAAGTGATAAGTCAAAAAGATGACTAACTGGAAGTATAGGGAATGACTGATATCGGAAGTTAAAAGGAAATAAAACTGTTTACTCCCTGATTTTCTATTCCCTGATTCTCTTGTTTCTTTTAATTTATTTGGTTTGATTTGTTTAGTTTTTATTCCTTCTTTACTGCATTACTTTTTTTACACACTATTGATTATTTATTTTTTTTGAATTCTTTTCCTTTTGTTTTTATTTTTTATTTATTTTTGTCTCTGTTATTTTTTTATGGCCGGTTTGACCCTTTCATATATGCTAAGTTTTATAGTTCCCAAACATTAATATACTGAGGGATGAATTAACATATGAGTACGACTCTTTTATATTAATGAACAAGTGAATAAAACATATATAGTAATACTTACAATAACTTAATGTATTATCTTTCGGATAAATTGCAAATTACTTGGTGATACGATGGAAACAGAACTTATGAGGATAGGGGTCTCCCTGCCCGATACCCTTCTTAGCAAATTTGATGAGATTATTGAAAAAAGAGGTTACTCTTCCCGTTCGGAAGGCATAAGGGACGCCATCAGGAGTTACATTTCTTACTACGAGTGGATGGGCGACATTAAAGGTCATCGCGTCGGGACTGTTGCTGTTATATATGACCACACAAAGCGCGGGCTTTCAAACGCCCTTGCAGATATCCAGCACCACTACTCTCCCCTGATTAAGTCCTCCGTGCACATCCACCTGGATCACGATAACTGTTTTGAAGTAATCGTTCTGGATGGGGACGGCGAAGAAATTAAAGAGCTTGCTGAAGCTATAATGTCCCTTAAAGGAGTTAAATTCTCAAAGCTAACTACGGTATCCTCAAACGAAAAAATCTAATTTTATCCTTCCGGGATACGAATCCACATACAGATAGTATTAATTGTGAGTGTTGAGGGTCTCCAGACTTATTAAATGGGAAAAAGTCCCTCAATTCCTTCAGTTAACTTTTTTCAAAGTGTTTTTCAATGTGCTTCAGGAGCAGGGTTCCAAATTCCGTAAGGTCATAAATCTGGAAACTGCGTTCTCTCCTTGAATCCACGAGCCCTGCTTCCTTTAAGAGCTTGAGGTGGTAAGAAAGGGCAGAGTGCTTCTGGTCCGTAGCTTCAACAAGGACACAGACGCAGAGGCTCTGGACTTCGAGAGCTTTAAGAATTCTCAGGCGGGTCGGATCTGCAAGAACCTTGAACAGACTTACGATTTCTTCTACGTCTTCATTCAGTGCCGTGTGAACAGCCTCGAGCACATCTTCCGGAAGGGAATAAGCATCCCGGACTTCGATTATTTTTTTCTCAGACATTTCTTCCACTCAGACATTTTTGCGCTTTTTTCAATCTTGAAGAATTTTACCGGCCACATTTTTGCTGATTTTTCTTTTCAGGCTGTCACATCCCTTTCAGCGTATCGGTACTCGTTGAAAGGACTTCTCTCCACCTGAGCCCGAGTCCCGATAGGGCGAACCCGCCTCCAATCAATGTGATCGAGTTCTTTATTATGTGATCAAGTACAGCGACCGTAAACCCGAGTTCCGGCCTGATTCCTCCAAGCCCGAACACTGCAGTAAGGGCAACCTCATATGTCCCTATAGCTCCGGGAGTAATAGGGAACGTTTTTGCAATGTTTCCGAGGGCTACTGCCAGGAAGATCAGAGATATGGTGAATGCTGAAGACATATCTACCCCGGCTGTCGGAAAGGCTTTCAGGACCAGAAAGCAGGTAAGGATATCCATACCCCATATCAGAAGAGAGGAGGCAACCACTGCAAGAAAAGCTCCGGGACGGACAGCAACTACGCTCATCTGGTGGATAAACGTGGATGCAAATTCCTTTATTTTATTGACATGTTCGCTGGAATAACTTGCCGAAGCCTTTTCCTTAACTCCCTTTTTCATGCGGCTTTCCCTGAAAGATAATGCAAAGAGGGCTGCAAAGAAAAGGAGAACTGCAATCCCTGAAAACTTTATAAGGGACTCCATCCAGGAAGCAAGTTCAAACCTGGCAGCCACACCTGAAGAAGCAAGTGCGGCAATGAATGTAATTGCAATTATGTCAAAGACCCTTTCTACGGTCAGGGAGGAAAGGCTCGTTGTAAAGGCAAGGTCCTTACTTTTTTTCAGGATGTACATCCTGCTCAGGTCTCCTATCCTTGCAGGAAGGATCACATTTGCAGATTGACTGATGAAAATACTACCTGTAAGAAATCCAAGCCCATAATGGTTTCCGAGTCTTTTAAGGATCTGCTGGAAACGGATTCCCCGGAGAGGCCAGGAAACACAGTAAACAAGAGAAGCAAGAGCCAGGGTGCCCGGAGACACCTGCTTGATATTTTCCAGAACATCGGAAGCTCCCAGAAAGGTTGCAGCAAGTGCGAGAATTATAAGTGCAAGAAATGCTGTTAAAAAAATTTTCCCTTTCCCTGAAAAAAACCCCGGTAAAAAGAGTTCCCACCAGAGGCGGAAAACCTCAGACCCCATTCCAAGAATATCCTTTGCGAAATTGACCTTGCTTGACCCTCCGTGCCTCCAGTAGACAGGGAACTCCAGAACCCTGTATCCCCGGTGCTGAGCTCTTACCAGCAATTCAGTGTCCCAGAACCAGTGCTGATTCTCAATTTCATCGAGCAACTCAAAGAGAGCCCCTCTCCTGAAAGCCTTAAAACCGCACTGGTGGTCATAGAGTTTTGAATGCAAAAATAGCCGTACAAGGGAGTTGTATCCTCTGCTTGCAAACTCCCGCTTGAAAGGTCTTTTTGCATCACTTTCGGGCATTATTCTCGAACCGGTGGCAAAGTCATAGCCATCCGTACTTACGGCTCTGACCAGTTTTTCCAGATAGCTCATATCTGTTGCAAGATCCACATCAATATAGCAGAGCACTTCTCCTGAGGCTGCCTTAAAAGCTCTGTTCAGGGCTCTCCCCCTGCCCTGTCGCTCATCGGAATGCAGGTGTTTGACATAAGAGTACTGTCCCGAAAGCCTTGAAGCTATCCGGTCCGTACCGTCCGTGCTCCCATCCTCTGCTATGATGATCTCAAAAGAATCCGTTATCTTTGAAAGAGTCTCTGCTGTTATCGAGACTGTATTTTCTATTCTGGCGGCTTCATTGTAAGCGGGCAGAACTACCGAGACGCTGGTTATACGAACAACCTCTTAATGTTTATGATAAATTAATAGACTTTTATGCTTACTGAATTCACATTTATTTTCACATATTTGAATAAATTCGATTTATAAAACGTATTTATAAAACGTATTTGTAAAACCTGTTTTGAAGCATATTTATGAAAAGTATTTATGAAACAATGTTTAGAATACTGAAATAAATGATATATTTGGTCTAAACAGCAATTTTTTTTGCCTGAGCCAGTTTTTCTCTGAAAACGGATAAATAACAACGGACAACTAATAACGGATAAATAACAACGGACAACTAATAACGGACAACTATAAGATCCATTTTTATGGGCTCTTCTTTAATTTATATATTGTGACTGTATCCCGGTAAACCGGTTCAAAATATGTTTCATTCTCAAATTTATCCAGTTTTATGGAATACATCTGCCGTTCAAGCTTACCGATATACACATAGCTTACGTTATATTTATCCATAAGCTCCAGGGTTTTCTTTTCATCGCCAGTGGAATAAATCGAACGGACATCTGTGATTCTCTTTCCTACTTCTTTGTGGTTTCTTCCCCAGAACCGCTCGTGCCTTGCCCACCCGATAACTGTAGGGAGCCCGGTATTTGCAGAGACCCTGGATGTATAACTGTAACTGCTATCATCTTCAGAAGCTTCAAGAACTACCGGAGAGCCTTCAACATTTTCCTGCATCCATTGTATAGCATTGTAATCTCCCCTGTCCAGTTCCTTCAGGTATTCCATTCCGTCAAGGGAAGGCTCGGCGTTCATATCAATTATTCTTGTAATGGTTGATACTACAGGAAAAAAGGCACAGGAAATAACCAGTAGCACAAGTACAGCTGCCCATACTTTTTTTACATAGGCTCCCTTCAAAAGCATTCTATTTCCGGACCTGCTCCCGTAAAAGGAACGAAGTTCATAGTACGAATAAGAGGCTGCAATAGCAAGGAAAATCCATAAATGCATATAAAATTTGAAAACCGTGTTCATACGGGCAAAATCGCCTGAAATGGGGTCGTCAAGGTAAATAATTTCGCAGAGAAGGGCAATGAAGGCAGCTGTTGCTATTAGAAGAAATACAAATCCTGTCGCGCTTCTTTCCGGAAGATCCTTCAGGAATAAAAACAGGGAAAGTGCAAGCAGGGGAAAAAGAACCGCAAGCAGGGGAATAGACCATGCCGCAGAAAGCAGTGTTGAGGCTCCGGCAAAAAGGATAAAAAATCCGATTTTTCGCCTGGAGTCCAGGCGAGTTACAAGGAAAGAGAAGATCAAAAACAGGAAAAGTCCGAAAAGGATAAGGAATTTATCAATCGTTGTCCTGAGTTCCGGCACAACAAAATCAAATCCTCCTGCCGCCTGAGGGCTAAAGGACAGGTAAAAGGGCAAATATGGCAGAAAGCTGAAGACCGATACAAGAATGACTGATTTGGAAAATTCAGCAACAGAACCGAATAAATTTCTATTATGAATATAACGCCCGTAATAAAATGCAAAGATGATAAAAAGTGCCAGGCCGAAGTACACCGGAAAGTCCCAGGAATTGGATGGGAATAAAAAACCCAGAGATATTGAAAATGTAATAAATGCCAGGCTATTTTCAAAGATTGAGTTCTCACTTTTCCTTAAATATATATTCAGGAGAAATACAAGCACAAGCAACTGAAACGGGATTGCAAGCATATGAGAGTGCAGGTCCCCATGTATGAAACTGAAATACGGGAACTCGTTTATCGTAAAAGGAATAACCCTCGAACTGCTCCAGTAGTATCCCCTTGTAACCTGCTCCTTGAGGACATACATGGATACGAATTCTATAAGCCCCTGTAAATTTCCAAGCAGCATCCCGGATCCCGCAGTAAGGAGTCCATACCTTATTTTCCCATGAGTCAGGTTATACCCGATGCCGAAAAATATGTTGAAGGAAAGAGCAAAAGTAAGTGCAACTGCCAGGTTAAAAAGTATGGTAGGTTTGACAGCACTGAGTTTTCCCAGAGCACCCACGGAAAGATACCCGAAATAATAGTAAAAATCCAGAAACCCGCCCGCAAACCAGGGATCTGCCGGAGGAAAAGAGGAAGTCTTTATTACTGCATTTAAAAAAGCAAAGTCCATAAATTTCTCGTGCATGTATATTTCCGGAAGGTGCACGCGTACAAGTAAGAAAAAAAAGAACCCTGCAAGGAACACGAGTTCATTGACGAGCAGAACCTTTCTTTCGGGAAAAATCTTCTGTTTCCGATAAAGGCCAATTGACAGCAGGCAAAGAACAAGGAATGAGATCAGGACTGTGTTACGGTTAAAGCCCCATATGTAAGAAAAGATCCAGGAAAAATAGGCGACAAGTATAATTCCCAGAGGTTTTGCTGCTGAAATACCCCTGTCAGCCAGCCTGTTTCCAGCATTTCCAGCAAGTGGAATCGCAATCAGACCCAGGATCTCTATAAGAAAAAACCATAGAATTACTTGAAGGTAATCTGACACTGTTCTCTGTACCTGCCTGTGATATTCATTCTTTTAGCTACTGAAAAATTGCAGTTCGTAAAGTAAACTCACACGTTATATCCTGGTAAATGCCGTTTCTGAAGTATCTTTATCCCCATAAAAGCCCATCCGGAGTCCCACTTCTATTCTCCGGAAGAGTCTCAAAATACTCCATAACTTTTATACTAAGTGACTCACAAATCCCGTTTTTTGAGTCTGCCAGACGATCCTGTATTGATACTATGCAATTCGTAAATATACTTATATTTCTGTCGAACGGAAATTTGTTTTTTGTTTAACTCTCACTATATTCTTTGCATTACACTTCCAAAGTGTTAATTTACAGATATAAAACTCTTTGTTAGCTTAAAATAGGTCTTTGCAAATAATGGTAGCTATGAAAATGCAGATCAACGGAAAAGCTGTAGAAGCATGTGGCAGCGAGTTTTTTGATGTGAAAAATCCTGCAACAGGTGAACTTCTCGAACAGGTTCCCCGGGGCACAGAAGAGGACGTAGCTGCGGCGGTTGAAGCTGCTTCATCAGCTTCCGCAGGCTGGGCTTCCGCATCTCCACAGCAGAGGGGAGGAGTTCTTTACAGGGCTGCAGGAATTGTCCGGCAGAGGAAGGATGAGCTTGCTGCCCTGCTTACGCAGGAACAGGGAAAGCCTCTTGCAGAAGCCAGAAACGAAATAGAAGGTTTTGCCAGCGTCCTTGAATATTACTGCGGCCTTGCAGGCAGTCTGAGGGGGGACTTCATTCCGGTCCCGGGAAATGGGTATGCTTTTACCGTAAAAAACCCTCTCGGGGTCTGTGCAGCCATAATTCCCTGGAACATGCCTGCTCTGATTATGGGCTGGAAAATTGCCCCTGCTCTGATTTCCGGGAATACTCTTGTGCTGAAGCCAGCAAGTAACACTCCCCTTACAAACCTTTCTCTAGCTTCGATCCTTGGTGAAGCCGGGCTGCCTGCAGGTGTGCTGAATGTGGTTACAGGGCCGGGGGAGACAGTAGGAGAAAGTCTTGTTCGCAGTCCGGAGGTAAGAAAAATATCTTTTACAGGAGAAGCCAGAACCGGAAAACGAGTAGCTGAACTTGCAGCCAGCGGGATGAAAAGGGTTACTCTTGAGCTGGGGGGAAGTGACCCTATGCTTGTGTGTGACGATGCCGATCTCGAAAGTGCTGCTGCCGGAGCCCTGAGAGGGAGGTTTTACAACTGTGGTCAGACCTGTACTGCTGTCAAGAGACTTTATGTTTTTGAATCCATAGCTGAAGAATTCATAAAAAAGCTTGAAACCGGCGTCAGGAACTTAAAAATCGGAAATGGGCTGGACACAAATACCAGTATAGGACCTCTTAACAATCGCCATCAATGGGAATATATAAAAGAGCTTGCAGCCGAAATCGAGGAGAAGGATGCAGGCAGGATAATTACCGGAGGAAAAGTACCTGCATTCAAGGGTTCTGAGAAAGGGTACTTCTTTGAACCTACCCTTGTTTCAGACGTACCCGGAGACTCCAGACTTTTGAAAGAAGAGGTTTTTGGTCCTTTACTGCCCGTGGTGGCGGTAAAAGATCTGGATGAGGCAATAGAGGAGGCAAACCGTACCAGTTACGGGCTTGGTGCGTCTATCTGGACAAAAGATTTAGACCGGGCACGAGCAGGGTGTGAACAGTTAAATGCAGGGATTATATGGGTCAACCAGCACATGAAGATAGCCTCCGAAGTTCCTTTCGGGGGAGTTAAGGAGAGTGGTTTTGGAAGAGAAAATGGACCTGATGCTCTTTCTGAATATATGGAGACAAAAACAGTAATGTTAAAAACCTGAATGTTAAAGCTGAATGTTAAAGCTGAACGTTGAGTGTTAAAATGTCCGGTGTTAAAGATTTTAAGGTTAAAAAGTTGAAAACTAAAGACCTGACAGACGAAGTCCGGTGTTAAAGATTTTAAGGTTAAAAGGTTGAAAACTAAAGACCTGACAGACGAAGTCCGGTGTTAAAGATTTTAAGGTTAAAAGGTTGAAAACTAAAGACCTTACAGACGAAGCAAAAACAGAAACTATAAAATAAAGATTTTCGATGAGCCTTAATCAGCTGGCTCACCGAGTTCCTTTAAGTAAACTGATGTATAATCTTTGCAGCTTACTTTTTGTACTTGGGCAGAAGCTGCATGAATTCGGAAGCTTCCATTACAGGGACACTGTCAATCATGCAGATATCGGACCAGGGCAGATTGAAGGCTCCGTAAGCCTCGGAACTTTCTGCTTCATAAAGAATGTAATAGCGGTTTCCGGAAAGGTCAACCCACTGGTTGATAACATCAATTCCGTCAGGAATTTCCAGTTTCTTAAAGTGTTCAAGGATCTTATCGCGATCCGAAGGGTCCCAGGTACTAACGTCCATGAATAACATCTTTTACCACTCCTTTTATTTTATGCCGCCCATACCCCTTCCCGGAAGCTCAGGCAGCTTCTGTTCAGCATCCGGGTTCTTTTTTGAGAGCTCAGCCTTAAGGAAAACATTTGTATGGTCCCCTCTGCCATCCCCTTACGGGTATGACCTGTGTGCCCCCAAAAAACCGGTTTACGGCAGAAATTCAGAACGTTTTTTAAGTTTTCTCTGCCTCTCCTTAATCTGCCACTCCCAAATCCCCATGAGTGACAAATCCGGTAAGGCAGGCAGCCATGCAGAAAGAAGTTCTGCTGGTACAGACAGTATAATATCATCCCTTAGGCTATATAATAGTTCGTCCGAAGGGATTGTTTTGACAGAAGGATCGCAAATTAGCTCTTAAAATCCCTTATCTAATTTGACACCTATTTCTTTAAAAGTATCTCCCAAATGAATTCTTATTTCCAACTTTATTTTGCATTTCTGTCAGTACCAGCAGTCGATAAAAGACTCGTCTCTGATGTTCTGGTTTCTCAGGGACATTCTACCTGTTCTTTCCTCTCATTCTCATATGAAATTTGAGTTTGTTTTCCATTGGGGCATGAACATCTCCGCCGATTCTCCACTTTTTATTTACCCAGCGATTGATTCTGTCCTCTTCATCTCAATACTTTACAGTGTTTATGGCTGACAGCTACTTATTTTGCAGAACCTTTTTCCTCTCCGGCTTAAAGAAATATTTATCTAATCCCTGTCCCTTTATGTCCGCATAGTCTATTAACGCTACATTAACGCTACATTGAAACCCCTGATATTTCAGGGAAATTATAAGAGAAACTAAAGCTTCGGCATCCAAATGAGGCTTAAGAATCAGAGGCAAGGCAATGTTACCTGAAGAAGACCTGAAGATTATTAAAAAAGAACTTGGGAGAGAGCCTACCCTGGTAGAGCAGGGCTGTTTTTTGAATATGTGGAGTGAACACTGTTCCTACCGCTCAAGCGCCCATCTCCTGAAAACCTTCACAACCACGGGCGAAAACGTTCTTATCGGTCCCGGAGATGATGCTGCAATCATTAAATTCGATGATGAATATGTGCTTGCCATAGGCATGGAAAGCCACAACCACCCTTCATATGTAGATCCATATAACGGGGCAGCTACCGGTGTGGGAGGGATCGTGAGGGATATTATATCCATGGGAGCCCGTCCGATAGCCCTTATGGACCCGCTTTATTTCGGGCCTCTGGACACTCCGAAAAACCTCTTCCTTTTCGAGCAGATCATTAAAGGAATCGCAGGGTACGGGAACTGCATAGGAGTGCCTGTTATCAATGGCGAGACTTTTTTTGACCGAAGATACAGCGGAAACCCGCTGGTAAATGTTGTTGCAGTCGGGCTCTGCAAGGAAGACGAAGTAATGACCGCCCGCTCCCAGAAAGCCGGAAACCAGCTCGTGCTTGCCGGGTCTGGCACTGGAAAAGATGGACTTGGTGGAGCTTCCTTTGCTTCCAGAGACCTTTCCGAATCAGCTGAAGCCGACGACCGCCCGAGCGTCCAGGTCGGAGACCCATACACCGAAAAGCTTGTCATGGAAATGACCCTGGAAGCCATAGGAAAAGGATATGTAAAATCCTGCAAAGACCTTGGTGCTGCCGGTCTTGGGGGAGCAAGTTCGGAACTGGCTGTAAAGGGCGGACTGGGAGCACGCATTATTGCAGATGCGGTTCCGCAGCGCGAACCTAACATGAATGCATATGAAATCCTGCTTGCCGAGTCCCAGGAGCGCATGCTCTTCGAAGTGGCTCCTGAAGATGTCGATGCAATACTTGCCCTGGTCCAGAAATATGACCTGAATGGGGCCGTGATCGGATACCTTACAGAAGAGCCCACATATACAGTTGAGTTCAGAGGGGAAATCGTTGCCGACATTCCAATTGGTTTTCTGACCGGAGGAGCTCCGACCTGCGCGAGTCTCGTAGAAGCCCCCACACGAAGGGAAGAAGGCAAAAAACCGGAAACTCCAGAAGACCTTAAAGCGGTTTTCCTGAAGGTCCTGTCTTCCTACAACATTGCCTCAAAGGAATGGATCTACAGGCAGTATGACCACGAGGTTCAGCTAAGAACCGTTGTCAAGCCCGGAGAAGATTCCGGAGTGCTCAGGATTACCGATACAAAAGGAATTGCACTTTCCTGCGGTTGCCAGCCCAGAGCCACTCTTCTTGACCCCTATACCGGAGGAAAGACTGCAATTCTCGAAAACGCCATGAATCTTGCAGTAAAAGGTGCAGAGGGCCTGGCTATTGTAAACTGCCTTAACTTTGGAAATCCTGAGCGCCCTGAAATCTACTGGCAGTTCAAAAACGCCGTACTCGGGCTTGGAGACGAAGCCAGAAGGTTTTCAATCCCGGTAGTCGGAGGGAACGTTTCTCTCTATAACGAGAGCGATGAGTTCAAAACTGCAATACCTCCTACTCCCTCAATAGGAATGATAGGGAAAGTGGATCTCGAAACGCCTCTCCCATCAAGTTTCTTTGCGAATACCGGAGACAGCATTATCCTTGTAGGAGAGACAATCCCTGAAATGGGAGGCTCCGAATACTATGCCTGCATGGGCTCTGAAAATGCCGGAAAGGTCCCTGCAGTCCCGGAGAATGCCCCTGACGTTATAAAAGCCATAATCGAAGCTGTTAAAAGCGGAAAACTAAGTTCTGCACATGACCTTTCCCTTGGAGGGATCGGTGCAGGGCTTGCAAAGATGTGCAGAAATCTGGGCGGAAAAGTAGACCTCAGCGAAGCTGCAGGAGAAACGCAGGCGGAAGAATTCCTGTTCTCAGAAGCTCCCGCAAGGGCACTGCTTGCAACGCCTGAACCTGAAGCTGTACAGGAACTTCTTAAAGGCGTGCCCTACGCAGTAATCGGCAAAGTGGGAGGCGAAACCCTTGAAATCAAAGGCAAGAATTTCGAGCTTTCCCTTTCCTTGAATGAAATCGCAGAAGCTTACGGCAGCCTTACCAGATTCATGATGGGATGATTACTTCATCCCCTCTTTCTTTTTAGGAGCGTCTAAGGCTAATCCCTGTCATTTTAATGGCGAGATACAGCCGTCAACTCTTCAATAATACGCTTATTGGCAACGTTTTTAAATTTTCAAACCTATACTCTATTGTCAAGTTTTGTTCTGGAAGCTGTGAATGCTACAGAAGTCGCTTGACTTTGCTCTGAACTTAAACTATGAGGTTCTATA
>NZ_JJOV01000024.1:0-30761 GCF_000979385.1 Methanosarcina sp. 2.H.A.1B.4 | reverse complement strand
AGATGTGTATAAGAGACAGGTCCCATTCCGTGGACTCAAAAAGCTCCCTGAGTTCCGGAGAATCGTCAATAAAGCAGAAGCCCCAGTAAACCGAAGGCAGGAATTCTCTCTTCCACTGTTCTTTCTTCTTTTTATCAAGGAACTGGTAGGTTTCAGAAGATGATAGGCGGCTTACGAACCCGAGAACTTTGACAAGGTCTGGAATGTTCTTCTGGGCAGAACCAAGTTTCAGGCACTTGAGCCTGTAGCTGTCTATCTTCCTGATATCAGGGTCAAATCCCAGGGTCTTTAGAATTCTATTTTTCTCGGGCATCGAAATGCGCTCACCGTGGTACTTCAGGGAATTTAAGGCCTGGAGTTTAAGGAGCCATTCAACTTCCCCGAAGACCTTGGGCTTATGCTGCCTTGAAACATCCCCTAACCGGCGGTCTTCGTAGGCTTCTCTCTTGAGCTTGTTTATCTGGCCGGAAAGGTTCGCGAGCTCTTCTGCGTCTCTGAGTTCCCTGACCCTGAACCTTAAGGCACCCCGCATAAGTTCCCGCTTTTCCCGTTCAAAGGCTCCTATATCCTTTTCCTCTGTGATGGCAAGAAGGCGCGAGAAATATTTTGCCCTCAGGGCGGTTGGGGGAAGCCTGACAGGGACCTCTACTGCCTGCACATCCTTTCCTTTTCCCTTTCCTTTTCCTTTCCTGAAGTTGCTGAAGTCTACCTTGCTGATTTCGATTTTTCCTTCCTCAATTGCCCGGGCTGCATCTCCTTCGGAGAAAAGCTCTTCGAGGCGGATTTCAGGCTGGAGCATTTGTACCTGGTCGACCTTTTCCCCGTTGAAAACCCCTTCTCCGAAATGCTGATAGAGGGAGTCGATGTTGTCCGCGATTTCAAAGATGTTTCCCCTATACTTCCCGGAAGCCGGAGAAAGCCTTGTAACCCTTCCTACCTGCTGTTCAAAGAGCCGCATGCTCAGGGTTGGCCGCAGAAGGATAAGGGTTTCAAGCCCCGGAAAATCAAAGCCTTCGATCAGCATACCGACCGTGCAAAGGACATAGGGCGGCTTTCCTGCTTCCCTGAAAGCTGCAAGAAGAGCACTCTGTTCTTCCTTAGGCAATTCAGAAGTCATAAAAGCAGCATCTGTGAACTCCCCTTCTGGAGTATAATTCTCAAAATCAAGAGGCAATACCGGATCAGAATCCTTTTCCAGCTCCGGGGCAGAGATTTCCCCATTGAAAACCGAGGCAGTGAGTTTTGCATGAAAAGCGTTGATTTCCTCTCCGTCCTCCCCGGCTCCATAGACACGCTTCCGGACGGGGGCGCAGAAGACAAGGGTCTTTGCATTCCTCTGCTTTACCAGCGAATCGTACACATCTTTTGCGAGCTGGGTTCTACGGATAACTTTTCTCAATTTATCAACAGTGCTGCAGTCAAGGTAAAGGTCCTGCCTGTCAAGTTCATCCAGCCCTTTCTCAAAGTCAAAGATCTCAAATATATCCTCCGAACTTTCAGCAATCGTATACTTAAGGGGTGCAAGTTCGTCATCAAGGATACACTCAGGAAGGGTCTTTGCATAGACCTCCCTCATATCCCCGGCAATCTCATCCACGAATTTTACATTTCCGACCACACCCTGGAAAGGAGTTGCAGTCATCCCCAGGATTTTAGTCCGTTCTCCAAACTCATTGAGAAAGTCGTTTCCCCTGTTGTTTATGAAGTTGTGGATCTCATCCACGATTGCAAGGTCGGTATATTCGAGAAGAAGTTCTTTGATTTCGGAGGCCTGTTTTCCGAGGACTGTCTGCAGTGAGGCAAAGAGCACAAAGCCTTCACCTTTTTCCTGCCCGGATTTTCTAAGGGCTTCTGCAATCTCTTTTCTAGCGACCTTTTGTTCGGAAGAGAGGAGCGCACTATTGGGAAAGAGGGGCCTGTTTTTTTTCCTGTCGTAGTATGTCTGACTCAGGAGAGGGTTGTTTTTCGAAATAAGGAAAAGTACAAGTTTTCCTTCCTCGTAATATTTTTTCATTATATGTTTTGAAAGAAAGGTCTTGCCCCAGCCAGTGGGAACTTTGATATAGCCTCTCTGATGGGTTTCAAAATATTCCAGAATATCCTCAAAGATTTTCTTCTTATCTTCCCTCAAGGGCTCGAGCTCGACGGTTTCCATGCCGGCTGAGGCTTCATTTGAAATTGTCATCAGTACGCTGTCCTCACGCTTTTCACTCTATAAAATTTGAATTTGTAAATTTTTTTATATTCAATAATATCAGAAATCTACCTTTCAAAAAGTTTTCCGGGAAACTGCATGCTCCATGCACAGGAAACAGTGCATGCAACTGGAAATATTCTAAGAATTAACTCCCCTGACTGCAAAATTACGGATAAAAAACTTCAGTCCAGAAAACCTGGGTCATCTCCTTTCGTTCCGAAATCGAAAAGAGCATGTTTGAACGGCTTTTAGTTAAAAGGAATACCTTTTCAGTAATAAGAACTACGGCGATATAAGAATTACGGCAGTATAAGAATTACTATAATATAAAGTTGTATATAAAGTTGTGGAATTTTAATTATAAGGAATTCTAAAGAACATGATAGCACATGAACTTTGGATATATTATTCTGCAGAACTCATGAACTGCAACAATTTATGTACGGAAAAGTCAAAGGAAAAGGCTCGTTGCAGAGGTCCTCTGTCCTTTGAGATCTTCCGGAAAAGGAAATTTGAAAGAGTTTAGAAGAACTTTGGTCTTGCAGAAAGATACTTTGCAAGAGGCAGCTTCCTGTAGGGCTTGCCAGCAGTTTCTTCTTTTATGCGGGTATTCAGTTCTTCCGGGGTCATCTGAACTTTTTTAGGCTTATCCTGTTCGGATTCGGCCCGGACGGTTACGTTAATCGTGCCCTCCTCCAGTTCTTTATCTCCAATAACCACAACGTATGGCACCCATTCCCTGCCCGCTTCCCTTACCTTCTTTCCTATGGACAGGTCGCGGTCATCAACATCAACCCTGCAGTCCAGTTTCTTTGAAAGCTCTTCGGCAAAAGCGAGGTGTTTTTCGGAAACCGGCACAACCCTTACCTGGGTAGGAGAAAGCCATAAAGGCAGCATCGGGACTTTTCCTTCTTCTGTTTCCATTGCAGCTTTTTCAAGGAGAGCATAGATACAGCGTTCGATTGCTCCGCTTGGAGAGCAGTGGAGAACGGTCGGTCTCTCCAGTTTACCGTCTGCGCTCGCATAAGAGATATCGTACCTTTCGGCATTTTCCACATCGATCTGGACAGTGGAAAGGGCGCTTGCCTTGTCAAGGGCATCTACGAAATTAAACTCGAACTTGAGCACGAAGTAGAAGAAACGGGTATCCCACATCTCAACAAGCACGGGCTTGTTTACGGTCTTTGCCATGCTGACTACCAGGTCTTTATTAGACTCATAGAAGTCCCTGGTGAAACGGATGGCAACTTCATAATCATCAATATGGATTCCCACATTTTCAAGCACGTCGATGCAGAGGTCATACTGCTGCTTGAACTGGTTTACAGCCTGGCTCATATCCTCACAGAGAGTGTGCATATCAGGCATAGTAAAAGCCCTAAGTCTTCTCAGGCCCACGAGCTCTCCACGCTGTTCCTTTCTGAAACTGTAGCGGGTCATTTCGATCATCCTTAATGGCAGGTTTTTGTAGGAGATCGTCATGTCGTGGTTCATCAGGAATTGCCCGAAGCAGGCTGCAAAACGCAGGAACATCTGCCGCTTGTCAGACTCAATAGAATACTGCCTTGCAGGGAACCTGTCAAGGTACTTCTTGAGAGTCGGGTGGTTCATGTCGTACATCAGGGGAGTTTCGACTTCCATTGCCCCGAACTCGGTTGCGACATCAAGCACATAGTTTTCAAGGAGGGACTTAACAAGCCTTCCCTTGGGGTAATAGCGCATGTTTCCTGAGTCTGACCCTGGCTCGTAGTCTGCAAGCTCAAGCCTCCGCATGAGTTCAACATGGGGAGGAGCACGCTCAACCGCCCTGCTTTTGGACATTTCATAATTCACAAACTTCTGAAGTTTCGGATGAGGAGTGAGGTCAAAGCCCTCGATTTCATGGAGTTCCCCGTCCGGAGTCAGGATGCGCCAGTAGGACCTGGCAGTACCTTCGGCTTTCAGGGCTTCGGAAACTACCTCTTCTTTTTCCTCGACTGCCACAGTTTTGCATACTGCTTTTGCTGTCCCCTCGGGACGGATGCTCCTGGAAAGTTCGGAGAGGGGATGCCCCTTACAGCTTACAGTAAAGGCTTTGTACCATCCAAAAGGAGCACGTTTGACCTCATATTTTCCTGAGAGGGCTTTCTCAATGCCTTTTAAGACCTCTACTGCAACTTTCGGAGAGGAAAGGTCAGAGCTCAGGTGGGCATATGGATAAAGCATTATGCGGTCGGTTTTGACCTGAGCTGCAACCTTTTCGATTTCAGATACAGCTTTTTCTATGGCCTCTTCTGGATTGGCTTCATCCACGCTTTCCACAGCCGTAAAAGCGGTGAGTGCTTCCTCAAGTCTGCCTGACTTTAAGGACTCTTCTATTTTTTCAGCAACTGGAGTTTGTTTTTTGGTTTGGTATTCAATATAGTCAGAGTGAATGAGCAATAACTGCATTCTATCACCTGTGTTTTCTAAGCCGAATATGTGTTCCTAATTGGCTTTTGTTCTGGATCAAACAGAGGCTCAAACAGTATTTTATGACTTAGTATTACAACTTAATACCAGGACCTGATTTCTGGACTGTTTGAGGTCTGTACCCGTCAGTAGATCTTGATTAAAGGAAGTTAAGAAGAATATATGACAGTCCTAACATCCTGCAATGATATAAAGCAATCCCTTTCTCCTCATTGAAATGTATTTTTATCAATCAGTCCTGGCAGGATTTTGTCAGATTCTTGAGGTAGAGGTCAGCCTGTGCTACCATTTCAGGATGAATCTGTTCCTGATAAACTCTGTAAGCTGCAACAAGTGCTCCCAGAAGAATAGGGGCTGCAAAAAAACCTGCAACTCCTCCCACAAAAGCCCCTCCTAAGAAGGCGAGCATGAGCAGCATCGGATGGATCTTTGACCTCATACCGGTCAGGAAAGGCCTGAGGATCAGTTCGGGAGGGCCATAAATTAGAAGGGAAGAAACCACAAAAAAAAGAAATGCACTTTCAAATCCCTGTTCAAAATAACGTATTAAAGCCAGAGGCACAAGCACCATATATCCGGCAAAAAGAGGGACAACCGATGCTATGAAGATAAGGGTTGCAAGTGCCAGCACATGGGTAAATCCGAAAGCGTAAAAAACGAAAACTGAAGTCACGCTTACTATGAGGGCAGCATAAGCATTGCCTATGAAAACTCCTTTCAGGATAAGGTCCAGATGAGCTGCATAGCGGTTTACAATGTCCTGGTAATCTTCTGGTATCACGCCTAGAAACGCACAGTAAAGCCTGTCCCCATCGGCAAGCAGAAAATAACAGAAGAAAATCGAAACTATGAAATTAATAACAAAGAGACCGATGCTCTGGGCATATGAGATTAGCCCTATGCTGCCGACTGCAGGGAGCAGGGAAGTAAAGAGGTTCCAGATAGCAGTATTTATCCTTTCAACATATGTTTCCGGAATTTCCAGAGCATTTATAAAGTCTAAAATTCCGCCCATGACTGAAGTCTGGTGTTCAATTATCCAGGAGACCTGGTTAAGGATCTCAACAACTCCGGCTCCTACAATGAATACTATAGGGATGAAAATGAAAAGGCTAGCTATCAAAGCCCCTACTTTTCTATACTTTCCAAATTTAATCTGGATAGGCCGGGCAATATATGCAAAGACTATCCCGAGCACTATTCCGTCTGCCAGGGGCAGCAGGATCAGGAAAGCGAAGAATAAAAGCACAGCTAATGCAATGGCTATTCCTATTTTCCAGCGGCTGGCAATGAGCTGGCTGACTCCGTCGGGTGGGTAATTTAATCGCATTCTTCAGTTCCGTTATGATAAATAGATGATAATCATTCAATCAATTAATTGAGAGGTAAAGATAATCAAATTCGTGAACAGGAAACAAATGTATTAAATGAGCCCGGATGTAAAACATTGTTAAGCTCAAAGTTTGATATAAACATCATTGGCGTCATTAGTATAAAATTCTGTCAGTTCAGGGGGAACTCGGTCAGGTAAATAACAGGGTAATCAGTTATTATCGGGATGTTTCGAAAATGTGTGACCTGAAAGGGCCTGGTAAGATTACAGGTTTAATATGAAAATATAATTAGAAACTATTTAAAAATATCATCGGATTATGAACAGAACAGCAAATTCAGACCTCAGGATTCGAGTTTTGATCATTCAGGTTTTTGATTATCCAAATTCAGGTTTTTGATTATCCAAAGTACTGGTTACCCGATGCCAAACGGTTGATTTTTGATACCTGATTTTTCCAGCATGGTTGAAGATTGCGTTCTAATTTGCTCAAAACCGGTGGGTTTAAGCCGTGCCGGGCGTGGGACAGAACAGATAAAAGATGCCAGTTCAGTTGCCCGGAATGAAACTTCCCGATTAACTGCTGACAATCATAGTATTAATACTCATTTTTTAAGATTCATTTTTTAAGATTCATTTTTTACCGTTCAAACTTTTAGTTTTTCATCCAGATCGGGAACAAGTTTGTCAAAATACCTGGTTACCACGCAGGACTCCATGCATTTTCCACACCTTATACAGGTTTCACTTACATGAGGCTTTCCTTCTTTTATCGAAACCGCTCCGACAGGACAGGCTTTCTCACATATACCGCATCCTGTACAGCGGGAAAGCCTGACAAACTGTTTTGCAGCCTCTTTAAAAAGGCAGACAGCTTTTTCCTTTGTTTCCGAGCTTACGAGCATGTTTCCATTCGAAAAAAGCTTCACGGTCCCGGTTTCGGTTTTGACCAGCAGCATGCCCAGTTCTTCTGCATAAACAGTATTTCCAAGCACATTGATGAAATCCGCAGCTTCTTTTTCTCTGATGCCCCGGACTCCTGCCTCGACAGAAAAGCCTCCTGCTTTGCAGGGGGAAATTCCTCCCACCACCTCAATTTCAAAGTCTTCAGCTTTTTCTTCCGCAAGGACAGAGATTCCAAGTTCCTCTGCCAGCCTTAGCATTTTCGGAGGCAGCTCCTTCCAGCGCCAGAACCCATGCTCTACGAACTTTTCCGAAAGCCCGTGCTTTTTTGCCCACTCAAGCAGGAAGGCGTTCCACCTGGCGTGCATCTCAGGATGCAGTTCTTTTACCCTGGAATATTCGGCAGCAAGGGCAGATGGGCAGAGCCAGCACCCAACCCTCTCAAAGCCCTGGTCATAGAGAGGATTGTATGAAAGCCCTCTCCAGTGGATATATAGCCAGACTTCAAGAGCCCGCCAGTCCCTTATAGGGAAGATATTGAGCTGCGCCGGGACAAAGGGGTTTGTCTCACTCGCCGCAATCCTTGCCCTGGAAAAGGATTCATGCTTTCGCTTGCCATCTATTGTCAGATAGGCAACTGCATTTGCAGCCTCCTTTCCTGAAAGGGAACAGGTTCCTTTTCCTGCTTCCAGGTCTCCTGCCGAAGCCAGTTTGCAGACCTTGCAGCACCAGCGGAAATCCTTTGCAGGAGGCCCGAACTTTTCTACCTGCTCCCAGAAAGCGGAGCCGGAACTCATTTCTTCAAGAGGGACTTTCATTTCGCGGCATAAATCCCGGGCAAACTCCACAGTTTCAGGGAATTCGATCCCCGTGTTCAGGAAAAAAGCCTTAAACTCCCTCTGCTTGAGGGCAGACTTTGCCAGGTCCAGTACCACGAGACTGTCTTTCCCCCCGCTGAAGGACACATACACAGGCAGAGCACGATGCTCATTTCTGGAAATAATCCCGCGGATGGTGTTGATGGCATTTTTTCCCAGGACCTGCAGGTGTTTTTTGTTAGCTTCTATGCATGCCCCTAAATCCGGAATCTCGGGATGCAGGAATGCCTCGCTGCTGTCAACCTTTCTGACCCTGATGACTTTTGTTCCGGTTTCGGAGGAGGATTCAGTTTCGGATGAGGATTCAGTTTCGGAGGAGGATTCGGACTCAGATTGGGCTCTGACTTCAGGTTGAATTACGGTCCCGGATTGAGCTTCGGGCTTTGACAGGCTCTCCATGCCTGCGAAATCCGCGCCGTTAATGTAAGAAATTCCATATCCGCTAAGGCTGCCCGCAGTCACAAGGACAAAATCCCCTGCTTTTATGTTGCTGGAAAACGACTCTATAAGCCCCAATGCCACGTTTTTTCCATTAAGGTGTCGGTTTGTTTTCTTAAGCTCGACTTTTCTGCCTTCAGCAGACTTGAGGAGGATTTTTGCACCCTGAAGAGAAGGCTCAAAGCTGTAGTCCATTTCCGAAAGTTCGAAACGGAGCACTCCGAAAATAAAACCGTCTACGATAACCTCATCAGTTTTGTCTTCTCCGGGAATTTTGTTAAGGAGAATAAATCTGTCTCCCAGAGGATCGCAGCCGAAGGCTGAAATTAGCTGCTCTGCCAGGACCTCCCTCTCATAGGGGGAACAGAACCTGACATCTGCCGGCTGGGAAAGATGGATTATATCACCTTTACCGCCACAGATCCCGCACTCTTCCCCTATGAGTGGCAGGTTGCACTTCCTGCACCAGAAAATGTAGTCATCTTCATATTCAAAACGAGGAGAGGATTTTTTCTTTGAAAGAGCCGGATCCGGATGCCTTTCAGAGCCAGAGCTCTTTCTGGCAGAGGAGTTTTTATTTAAATCCCGGGACCTGTTTTCTGCCCTTTTTTCATGGGGTTGAGGGCCCTTTCTGTCCGAACTGTTTCTTTTTTGTTTTTGTGAGCTGGAAGTCTGGTATTTTTCTTTTTTCTGATGCATGGAAGCCCTGACCGGTGATTCGAAGAAATGGTTAAGTATCTTATCGTTCAGTTTTCAACAAGGATGCGTTTATCGATATATCAATATTTTGAGAGAATGTATCAATGCTTTGAGTGAAAGGAAAGATCCTATAAAAAAAACACGATAATATGTTCTAATACTTTCAAAAACCCTTAAAGTATAACTTAAAGTATCTCTAAAAATATAACTTGTATCTTATATTTACATCGTTATTTTAACTGATAATATGAATCAAGAATATATTAAACTTCCTGAGAAGGCATTAAAGTTTCCCTGGAAGGCATTACAGCTTTTCGCAATAGGTAAGCCTGGTATTCGAATGTGATACGGTATGAAATATGATGTTGTTGTGGTAGGAGCTGGTCCTGTGGGCTCCACTGCCGCCCGTTATGCGGCAATGAATGGGGCAAAGGTTCTCCTGCTCGAAGAGCACTCCTCAATAGGGTCTCCTGTCGGCTGTACAGGGCTTCTGAGCACGAGAGCCGTTGAAGAATGTGACCTCAAGCCTTCGGACGAATTTGTGTTTAACTCCGTGCGCGGGGCTTTTGTGCATGCTCCCGATGGACAGTACCTGCCGATTGATGGAAAGCAGACAAAGGCGTATGTTGTCTCCCGGAAAAACTTTGACCGCACCCTTGCAGTAATGGCTGTAGAAGAAGGTGTTGAGCTCTCCCTGAAAACAAGGGCTATAGGATTTGAAAAAGAGAGTGCTGAAGCCGAAACCGGAACAAAAGGAAATGGAAACGAAAAGAGCTCTCCTGTAAAGCTCAAAATACTCAGGAACGGCAAGCCTGAAACCATATCCACGTCCGTAGTTATCGGAGCAGATGGGATAAAAAGCCGCATAGCCAGTTATGCAGGTCTTGGAAAACCTGCGCGCATACTCCCCGGAATTCAGATCGAAGCTCCCTATGCCTCGGATGACAGCGATTTTGTTGAGCTGTTTCCAGGCTCTTCAGCCCCCGGTTTCTTTGCCTGGACCGTACCCCTTGACGAAAAGGTCTCAAGAATCGGGCTTGCGCTTGAGCCAGGGCTTGCCTGCAAAAGCGGGCCTGGCGAGAATTCCCCGCTTTACTATCTTGAAAAACTCCTTTGCTCAAACCCACACATAAAAGAAAGGTACTCAGGAGGCATGCTTGACTTTGTGGTTGGAGGGATTCCAATCGGCCCCCTGGAAAAAACATCTTCTGACGGTGTCCTGATCGCAGGCGATGCTGCAGGGCAGACTAAACCCACGTCAGGAGGCGGAGTCTATACGGGAGCTTTTGCAGCAAAGATTGCAGGAAAAATTGCAGCTGAGGCTGCCCTTGAAGGAGACACCTCTGCACGCCGGCTTTCCGAATACGACCTGCTCTGGCGAAAGGGCCTAGAAAAAGAACTCGAAATAGGCATGAAAATCCATGATTACATGGGAAAACTGGAAGACAAGCAGTTGAATGACCTCATAGGCTCGTTAAACACCCCTTCGATTCTGAATACAATCACGGAGTACGGGGATATGGATCACCCCTCTGTCCTTATGAGGAAGCTGATGTTTTCAGGAAACTCTTTGAGGCTCATGAAAGCTTTCGGGACATTTGTAAAGACACTCTTTTGAAGAAATCAGCTTTGAAGTGTGAGAAGATGCAGAAAGTGTCGGTATAGAGGTGCTGGCTTTATACTGGAGTGCGGGGCAGGAAATACTGAAGAATACCAGTCAGATTTCCCTGAATAATTTCTCCCGCTTAACTATGGATCACCGAAAATTAGAGAAAGACGGATTTGCCTCAGGCAGGTAGCGCGGCGGTTTGAGAAATCCTTCTGCCAGCAGGTCCCTTGCCAGTTCGAAGTGCTGGAGCCCTATCTTCCCACAGTAAAGGACCTTTAAAGCCTCCTGTTCAGAGGGCTGTTTTTGTAAAAAGGCACTTACTTTTCGAAAACCGCTCAGGTAAACACAATCTTTGGTGTAACCTCCGGGCAGGGAGGTATCGTGAAGTCCTCTTTTGATTCTCAGGGCAAAGGTAAAAGCCTCTTCGGGGGAGAAATAGCCTGTAAGTTCATCCACAATCTCTGAAAACGAAGCTTCATTACATATCGCAGCAGCCACAACCCTTGCGCTGTATTTTTTAAGGTTTTCCGGCACCAGAAGTCCATTTTTCGCCTCATTGTAGGCCGCAAGCCCCTCTTCGGTTTCCATATAACCCGGAAAACCCGAGCGGAAAAGCATAAGAGGCTGGAATTTCCCGTTTTCTGCCCGAAAGACGTGCGTCCCTATTTCATGGCAGAGGTATCCTTTGATTCCGGCTTTTGAAAAATGGGACGAAAAATCGATGTGGATTTCACTGCATGCCGCATTTACTGCCATTTTCACTCCTCCCCCATCTGCAGGCCTGACTTCCCATTCCAGCCCTAAGCGCTTTAACTCCTTTTCAAAAACACCTCTGATATCCCCAGGGCTCAGGTTTTTCTCCACCTGCTCATTCTTTAAACGCTCCAGGTTTTTCTGAGCCTCCAGGAGAAGGGATCCGGAAGGGAGTCCGTAAAAGGCCGAAAGCTCGTTCCCGAAATCCGGGGAGTCCCTGTGAATCAGAAGGTCATGAAAGCGAAGGAGGTAATTGATTTTTATGATGTAGAAAGGAGCAAAAACAGAACCTTTACAGCGCTCAAGTTTTTCCCTGATTTTTTTAAGATCCCTGCAAAAATCCCCTACTTCCGGCCCACAGCTTTCGTACTCGAATACAGGATTGTAAGTTTCGCCTCCAGCGTATGCCCTGAGGAATTTCTCTTTTTCCTTTCTGGCATTCACAGGGTTGAGATAGCGCAGAATATTCAACTGCTTTTCTATATCAAACAAGCGCCTGTCGTATTTAAAAACGCATTTTTCCGACTCTGCTACAAGCATCCGAAACCGTTCCCCTCAGTATATCTTTATAACTTATTCTCCGGGTATATTTTTTAGGAGCAATTAAGGGCTAATCAGTAAAGAACTACTCTCTGGCAAGTGGCAAAAATTAAGTAAATTAGCACTTTTAAGTATACATTCACTCTTTTTTGGATAAATCTCAATGCTACATCGAACCCTAAATTATAAACAGGGACTCTGTTTTTCAAATTTCCTATATTTTTCTGTCATCCCTAACTACCCGGTTGATACTAACCGGTTGATATTTGGCATCAGGTTTCCAGCCGGCCTAATGCTTTTGTTTTTATCTACTGTACGCAAGCGGGCTCAAGCAGGGCACAGCACGTGGAAAGAAAGAGAGATGCAATTTAAGGTCATTTCGGAATAATACTAACCAATTAACCCGGGAACACCACATTTTTCAAGTTCCTGATTTCCGTGTTTTCAGTGGTTAACCTTGAGATTTAAGATTGGGGGAAACCCCGGTACCTGACAATTTTGAGATATGAGAATTCATCTTTTTCATTCTGGGAAGTCTTGATTTTTACTGGGAGGACTATAAATTCCCGAAACCCCTTATATTAAAGGGGATACCTGTGAGTTCCGGTTCTAAACTTCTTGATGACGTAAAACAGCACTTATGTACCTGTTCTGCAGGCCTCAAGCTCACTCCTGAAATGGAATCGTTCCTGGAAATGCCCCAGATGAGGAGTTTCCAGGGAAAAATTTAAAAAAATGTGACTATGTGTAACTATGATAGTGTAAACCTTACTGGCCGGCCTCTTCCAGTTCATTCAGCAGGTTTCTTTCAAAGTTCAGGACTTTTCTGATTACTATCTTTTTGGACCCGAGTGCAAGGTCCTCGTTTTCAGGATATTTTTCTTTTATATACCCGTAAAGTTCCATAACACTCATATCGTCAAGTTTCCTTTTGAGCTGGTTAAAGTCTTCCATAAAAGATACCCTCATTTACAAAAAGCGAAATTAGATTTATTTTCTTACGTAGCTGCCAGCGTATTCCCAAACGTATTCCAGAGATCCGTTGCAGGTGCCTGCCAGTACTACATACCCTTAATAACAGGCTTTTTATATATATTCATGTTCAGCTGCAAAGCTGTGAATAATATCACTCCATACCCCCACTCATTTACTTTTTTTAAACTAATTTCCAAAAATTAATATGTCACTTACTTTATAATATCTGTGACTGCCGGATAGGATTTTCATAAAAAAGAATTCAGGAAACCTGGAGCTCTGGGTAAGTAAACTCAAAATCCGGGGAAAAACTAAGAAAAAGAAAGGCAGGAACTTAAATGCTGGGGGTAATAGCATAAATTTTACTGACAGAAAAAGTGAAGCAGAAGAAAACTGGATGGAAGAATTTCTTTTAAACAGCCCCAGCCCTGTCCTGAGGATAGAAAAAGAAGGCGTAATTCTCTATGCTAATGAAGCAGGAAAATCATTACTTGAAGCATGGGAAAGCGGGGTCGGAGAAAACGTTCCCGCTAAAATCCGGAAAACTGTGCGGAAAGCAGCTCTTATGAATAAGTCCGAATATCTGGAACTTGAAGCAGGCGAAAAAACATATTCAGCCACTTTCACACCTTCTTCTGACGGGAAATCTGCTATTCTCTACGCATCGGATACCACTTTTTCTAAACAAGCCGAAAAAAAACTATCTTTAAAACTATCTCTTATAGATAGGCATCATGAAGTCCTTTTCCAGGTTGCCGAATTGGCTCTCAAAACCCCGGATATCCGGACCCTTCTGAACGAATCCTTAACTTTGATTGCTGCTACGCTTGACATAGAATATTGCAAAATTTTGAAACTTTTGCCTGATGGAAACTTTCTGTTTGAGACCGGAATCGGATGGAAGATCGAAGATATAGGTAAGGTTATTAAAAGAGATGCAGCTTCGCTTGCCGGGTACACAGTGCTTTCAAAAAAACCTATCCGGATGGAAGAATTAAACAGAAAGGGTTCCATTGACGGAATGGGGCTCAAAGGGTATCAGGAAATAACGAGTGGAATAAGTGTTCTGCTCGGAAGTGTTGAAAAGCCCTATGGAGTGCTGATAATTCACAGCACAAAGAAAGAGAAATTTACAAAAGAAGATACTTCTTTTTTGAATGGCGTTGCATCCCTGATCTCGTTAACCATTGAACGAAATGAGGTAGAGAGTACCCTTCAGGATAAGATCCATTTTCTTGAAATTCTGCTTGATACGATTCCTGCTCCCGTATTTTATAAAGACAGAGAAGGGATCTACCGCGGCTGCAACGAACTCTTTGCGAGAATGATTCTTGGAAGCTCAAAGGAAAAAGTAACAGGATGCTCTATAGATAAACTTTCCGATGCAATTCCACCTGAACTTGGAAATGTTTTCAAAAGAGTAGATCGGCAGTTGTTCCAGAGAGGGGGAAGCCAGGTTTATGAGTCCAGAGTCATGTGCTCTGACGGGATAATCCGGCAGTTCTTTTTCAATAAAGCCGTATACAGGAGCCTTAATGGGACTGTGGAGGGGCTTGTAGGAGTAATGCTTGATATAACCGGGCGCAAACTTACTGAAGAGAACCTGTTAAAGAGTGAAGAAAGATATCGTTTAGCTACTGAACAGACAGGGCAACTGATATACGAATTTGACCTGCAAAACGGACATGTTGAATGGGCAGGGGCAGTCACGGAACTTACGGGCTACAGCTACAGCGAGATGCAGGATTTTACTTACTATGACTGGCTTGATCACATTCATCCCGAAGACCGCAGAAGAGTGAAGCAGGAATTTAAAAAGTGCTGGAACACAGGAGAAAAGTTCAATGAAGAATTCAGGTTCCGGCGGAAAGATGGAAGCTATTTTTTCGTGGAAAACAAAGGCGTCTATCTGAGGGATGAAGAAGGCTGCGTATGCAAAGCCCTTGGAGTGATGAAAGACATTACTGAAATCAAACTTTCCTCGGAAAAACTGAAGGAAAGCGAAGAACTCTACCGTTCATTCTTACAGAACTTTAAAGGGATCTCATTTAAGCTGGACAGGGATTTTGCCCCTCTCTTTCTGGAAGGGGTTGTTGAGGAAATAACCGGGTACACAGAAGAAGACTTCATCTCCGGCAGAATAAATTTGTCTGATCTCATTGATTCGGAAGACAGGTCACTACTCAGTATAAGCCGGGAAAAAATGAATTCTTCCCCGAACTCCATTATGGAACATGAGTACAGGCTCAGGCGGAAAGATGGAACTGTAAAGTGGGTTCATGAGTTGATCCATAACATCTGTGCCGCCTCAGGAGAAACCGAATTTATCCAGGGCTATGCTTATGATATTACTCTTAAGAAAAAAGCCGAGGAAACCCTTGCAAAAGCCGAAGCTATCGGTATGAGGGAAATTCACCATAGGATCAAGAATAACCTTCAGGTAGTTTCGTCCCTGCTCAGCCTCCAGGCTGATAAGTTCAAAGATAAAGATGTTATTGAAGCCTTCAGAGAAAGCGAAAACCGCGTAGTCTCCATGTCCATAATCCACGAGGAGCTTCATAAATCCGAGGACACTACGAGCATAGATTTTGCAGCCTATCTCAGGAAACTAACCTCTGAACTTCTTTACTCTTACAGGGTCGGAAACGAGAAAGTCCGGCTTTTCCTTGATATAGGCCATATATTCCTCGGGATCGACACCGCAATTCCCCTCGGGATAATAATCAACGAACTTTTCTCTAATTCCCTGAAATATGCGTTTCCGAAAGGTGCCGAAGGGGAGATAAGGATTTCACTTTGCAGACAATCTGAAGCCCCGGGGCCTGGCAGTGAACCCCACAGAGACACCCCGATATCCGACAGAGACACCACTATATCCGACAGAGACACCACTATAATAGACTCAGGGATGTACCCCGGATTTAAACTGGTTTACTCGGATAACGGGGGACGTTTTCCCGAAAATATCGATTTTAAAAACCCCGAGACCCTTGGTTTGCAACTCGTGAATGCTCTGGTTGAACAGATCGATGGCACTATTGAACTTGAGAAAGGAGATGAGACAAAATTTACTATCAGGTTCGATGATAAGGGGCTTCCGGGAAAGAGCTGAAAACAATTCTGCGTACAACCTTATTCGCCATACCGTGTCGTTCGAAAAACGGTTTCCGGGGTTTAAAGGAAGTATCTCTTAGCTCATGATGTATTTTACATAATATCAGGTTTTTTAATAGTATTATAGGCGGTCGTATAGACAGTCATTGTTTTCTTTGCAGGCCGCGCACCGCTTGATTCCACCTTTGCATCGCAGATAATAACGAAATTATTAGCTGTGCCAGGATATCGAGCCCGGAATATCAAGCTTATGACCCGGGTATCAGCCTGAATAGGTATGGACTGTACGGGCTCGGGATTACTTCTGGAGGAGATACTGTATAGACCTGCACTGTATCGAAAAAAAGCACACACTTATTTCTATATAGAAATCATTTGAAACTGGATAAATTAAATCCAGCTATAAAATACATAAAAAAAGGCGACTGATAAATTCATTCAGGTGAGGATAGGCGAATTGTGAATGCTTATAGGAATTGATGTAGGGGGCACCACCACAGATGCGGTGCTTATCCGGAACGGAGAAGTATACAGTACAGCCAAGGTTTCCACCGAGCGAGGGAATCTTCTGAAGTCTCTGCTCAATGCTCTTGATGAGGTCAGCAGAGGAGTTCCTCCGGAACAGCTCGAAAGGGTGGTTTTCAGTACAACCGTAATAACAAATCTTATTGCCGAGGGCAAAACTGACCGTGTGGCTCTGCTGCTTATTCCGGGTCCGGGTGTTAACCCTTCAAGTTATGTTTTTCCAGACAGTTTCTACCTTAAAGGAGCTATGGACTTCAGGGGAAGGGAAATCCAGCCCCTTGATGAAGCTGAGGTTCGGGAAACGGTGAACCGAATCCGGGAGCAGGGTTTTTCCAGAGCTGCCGTGGTAAGCAAATTTGGACAGAGGAACCCTTCCCATGAACTCCGGATAGAAGAAATCCTCAGGGAAATATATCCGGACTGCCAGGTAGGACTCGGGCATAAGGTTTCGGGAAAATTGAACTTCCCGAGAAGAATCGCAACCTCTATGCTGGCATCTGCAACAGGGGAACGTTACCAGGAGTTCGTTGCAGAGATCAAAAAAGCCCTTGAGGAAAGGGACATCAGGGCTCCTGTATACATCCTTAAAGCCGACGGAGGGACTCTGCCAATTGAAAAATCAGTAGAGTTCCCTGTGGAAACTATTTTTTCAGGTCCTGCAGCAAGCACGATAGGAGCTCTCGCCCTCACCCCTGAGGGACAGACATCTGTTGTAGTGGATATAGGCGGGACAACTACCGACCTTTCCCTTATCCTTTCCGGAAAACCGCTTATCGCTTCCAAAGGCGCAAAACTCGGAAATTTCCTGACCCATGTACGGGCTTTTGCCGTCCGCTCGATAGCGGTAGGAGGGGACAGCACTGTAAGGGTTAGAGAAACTGATACCGGACTCAGGCTGGTAACCATAGGCCCTGAAAGGTCAGGTCCCGCTTACTGCATGGGAGGAGAAGAGCCAACCCCGACGGATGCCCTGAGAGTGCTCGGGCTTGTCGATGTAGGAGACCCTGAACGTGCAAAAGAGGCGGTTGCATCCGTAGCCTCCAGCTTCGGGAAATCCGTAACTGAGACTGCTTCCCTTATAGTGGACACAACTGCAGGGATGATTGAAAAAGCCGTAAGGGAAATGTTTCTTGAATGGGAACAGGAACCTGCTTACAGGATATGGGAAGTCCTGCAGAAGAAAAAAGAAAGGCCTGAAAATGTTGTCGGAATCGGGGGAGGAGCAAGGGGCCTGATTTCAGTAGTCGCGGAAAAGCTGAACGCAAAACCGATTACCCCCGAATATTCGGAAGTCGGAAATGCCATAGGGGCAGCTGTTGCAAGGCCCACACTTACTCTTAACCTGCGCATCGATACTCAGCAGAAGGTCTATTCGGTAGCTGAAGAAGGAGAGATTGTAAACCTTAACTCAACGGATATCGGAAATTTCAATAAAATGCGCTCGGAGGAAGCCGAAGCCCTTGCAGCAAAACTCCTCAGGGAACGCGCAAAAAGGTTTGGGATTTCCGAGTATGCAGATGAAGCTGAGATTGCTAACAGTGAGGTCTTTAACGTGGTTGAGGGCTGGTTTACGGCAGGGCGGCTTTTTGATGTAAGTATGCAGATCCCGGCAGGCCTGATTCCCGAATGGAAGAGGGGGGAAAAAGCATGAAGCTTGGGTTTGGGAAAATCAAGGATGCCCTCAAAGGCGGAGCCGAAAAAAATGCCGGGGCAGAGAAAAAAGAACGGATAGAAGAGGAAATTGAGCCTGATAGAGTAGAGGAAGTTACAATGAAAACAAGAACTTCAGAGCAGAAATCTGAAGATGAATCGAGAAATGAACCGAAAAATGAATCGGAAAAAAAACCGGAAAACGAATTGAAAAATGAGCCTGGAAAAATACCGGAAAAAGAACCCATGGTTCCGGCAGACCGGGCAGGAGCAAAAAAGACAGGCCTTATTTTCTTCCCGGCTTTTGACTGGGCAATTTCTCCAACCCATCCGGAAAGAGAGGAGCGTCTCCTCTATACACGGGACCAGATTTTTGAAGAAGGCCTGATGGACCTGCCCCAGATAGAGGAGTATAAGCCCCGCCTTGCAGATTTCAGGGACATTGCAAGGGTTCATTTCTGTGTTCCTGACATAAAAGCCCAGGCTACAACCCCTCACCGGATTTCAGCAGGCAGCTGCCTGGTCCTTGCTGATGCGCTCATGCGGGGAGAGGTTAAAAACGCTTTTGCCCTTGTCCGCCCGCCAGGTCACCATGCAATGACAGTCGCCCACGGAAACCGCGGCTTTTGCAATATAAATAATGAAGCAATCCTTGTTGAGTACCTGAGAAAGAAGTATGGAATCCGCAGGATTGCAATCGTGGATACTGATGTCCATCACGGGGACGGGACACAGGAGATTTTTTACAACGACCCGGATGTGCTTTTTATCTCCTTCCATCAGGACGGGAGGACACTCTATCCGGGATCGGGCTTCATGAACGAACTCGGAGGCCCGAGAGCCCTTGGCAGGACAATCAACATACCTCTGCCGCCGGGTACTCCGGATGAGGGTATTCTCTACGTGCTCGATGCCCTGGTGCTGCCCATTCTCAAGGACTTCAGGCCCGAACTTGTCCTCAATTCTGCAGGGCAGGATAACCATTATACTGATCCGCTTGCAAACATGCGCTTTTCCGCACAGGGATATGCTAAACTGAATGAGAAACTTGCCCCTGACATGGCAGTGCTTGAAGGAGGCTATGCTATCCAGAGCGCGCTACCCTATGTTAATACGGGAATTATCCTTGCAATGGCCGGGCTTGACTACTCCTGCGTAAAGGAACCCGAGTTTAAGCCAGGGATGTTTGTTCAGGCTGCACGAGACCGGAAAATCCTGGAGGAAGTTGTTGCAACCCAGCTCGAAAATTGGAAAAACCGGGACAGGCTTGTAGAAGCAGAGGTGGCAAAACATGGAGACTTTTACCGCCGGAAAAAACAGATCTTCTATGATACCGATATGATCCAGGAATTCCAGGAAGAAACAGTCAGGATGTGCCCTGACTGCCAGGGTTACGTAATCATAGATTCCCATGCCCACAGGAGCATAAACGATACCAGGATCTTCGGGGTTTCAGTCCCTATCTATGCCTGTGCCAGTTGCCAGGCTGAAGCCAGGGAAGAATACAGGAAGATGCTCAATTATCCGGAATACGAATACGTTTACCTTCAGGATAAGAAAGCAGACGAATACAGGGCATACAATACCAGGACGAAACAGGAGACTGTTTACTGAAAGGCTCTGTTTTGAGAAGCCTGAGAGGTTTTGAGAGTGGGAAATCATTTATTAAGGGACTATACAGGCTCTGGTCCCCATCTTCCATCTTTATATTACCCCGGCGGAATTCGGGGACTTCGGAGCTCCTCTCCCCATTTTTAATATATCCATTTTACTCTTCATCTTCTTTATCTTCTTTATCTTCTTTATCTTCTTTATCTTCTTTATCTTCTTTATCTTTTTTATCTTCTTTATTCTCTTTATCTTCTTCAGTCCCTCAATTTTTTTATATGTAGCTTTTCCTTTGAGTTGATTTACTTCTTACCTTTTCTTTTCTGGTGTTCTGTGTGAGGTGTATCTAAAATATTTTGGATAATATTCTACTTTTTCAGTGAAAACATTAAAAATATATTAATCTTTCTCTATGGAATAAAAATTAATATGTTATCCCTGAATGCTAATTCAAAAGTCAAAAAATATTATATCTCTAGCTGGAAAGCTTACAGCCATCAAATGAATTATATTTTAACTTCAATAATTAAACACAGTTGCCTGTAGTCAGCGTTAAATGACAGGGTAAGTATCCTGGAAAATAATATCTGAGACAGTTTAAAGAAGGGGTGCAAAATTGATCCCAATAAATATAGATATGTTTTGTCATAGTATTCTTATTATATTCCTCTTTAAAAATATTATTTCAGACCAATATGTTTATATTGTACATATCTTTAATCCCTAATTAATTAAAGGAAGTGTAATTGCAAATTTCTTCTATTTTTACGGAGGAATGAGAATAAACATATTAAGAATTTTAATGCTAACCACTCTCATAATCACATTAAGCTCCTGTATTGGGGCAGCGGATGATATTTATGCCAATTCTACGAATTCTATACAGGCCGCAGTGAACAGTGCAAATTCAGGCGATGTAATTATCGTTGAACCCGGAACTTATTCAGAAAATATTTTAATCAGTAATTCTAAAACTAATCTGGTAATCAGGTCAGAATCCGGGAACCCTGCGGACACGATTATTACAGCTAGCAACTCAAGTTTCGATGTAGTCACTATACAGGACACCTCTTACGTAACAATTAAAGGGCTTAAGATAACCGGTGCAGGAACTGACAAGGCAGGCGTCTATCTGCTAAGAAGTACTAACTGTATCATTGAGAACAACGTATTACACAACGACGCCCTTGGTGTATTTCTTAAGGCTTCCCCTAATAACGTGGTCCGCAATAATATAGCCAGCAAGGACCTCAATATAGGCGAAGGCCGAGGGTTCAACATTGAACAATCCGATTACACCAATATTTCGGGCAATACGGTTTCAAACCAGAGATATGGAATTTATGTTTCGGATTCCATGGCAAACACCGTCTCGGGAAATACTGTAAACCTGAGTAAAGACGATGGTATACGTGTGCAGTATGCAACCAATGTTACTGTCGAAAACAATAATATTAACTCAAACGGACAGTTTGGGATCTATCTGTCAAGCTCAGGCGAAAGCTTCCTGAAAAGCAACAACGTGTTTAATAGTACCAATAATAGTATCAACCTTGTATCTTCCTCAGGGAACACAATCACGGGTAACACGGTTTCTGATGACGCTATAGCTTCGCTTACCCATGCTATTTTCATGAATACTTCTCACAATAATAACCTGCAAAGCAATACAGTTTCAAACAATGACTATGGAATAGCTATGCGGTATTCCAACAACAACACCCTGGTCAACAATAATGCACATAACAATAACAAAGGCATTTACTTAACCTTAACATCCAGCGCAAACACGCTTTCAGGCAATCAGGCAAATTCAAATTTAATGAGCGGCATAGTTCTGGATAACGCCGGCAGCGACAACAAACTTATCAATAATATCGTCTGGTTGAACACTGAGAATGGTATTGCTCTTTGGAGTTCCAGCAACAATTACCTGACTAATAACAATGCATCCCAAAATCGCAGAGGTATTTACTTAAGCTCGTCATCCAGTGGGAACACACTTTCAGGTAATAAGGCAAATTCTAACAGCGGTACTGGTATTGTTCTTGATAATGTCGGCAGTAATAACAACCTTATCAGCAATACTGCAAGTTCTAACAGTAATTATGGGATTTACCTGATAAATTCCAGCAATAGTAACCTGGTCAGTAATACAGCTTCGAGCAACTCTAAAGGAATCTATGTGAAATATTCAAACGGGAGTATGATCTCCAACAATATTTTATCTGATAATACGGCAGATGTTAATAACTCGAATGGGATAATGCTCTCGTATTCCAATGGCAATGTCCTCTACATGAATACGGCTGATAACAACGTCTATGGAATTTCTTTGGATTCTTCTCAAAACAATAATGTTTCAAGTAATAGTGTAACTTCAAGCATTAAATACGGTCTATTTTTGTGTTCTCGGAGCACTAATAACCTTATTTTCAACAATTACTTGAATAATACATTTAACACAGATAATAAAAACACTGGAGGTATCTGGAACACAACAAAAGCTCCAGGTGCAAGCATTGTGGGCGGGTCCTATATTGGAGGGAATTACTGGGCAACTCCCCTCGGAACAGGTTTCTCCCAACTAAATGCAAATAATGATGCAGATGGAGACGGCATTATTAATTCAAAATATGATGGAGATAACTTAGTAGACTACTATCCGCTTGTAGCTGTCTCCGCACCAGAGCCGGCGTTTCCTGTAGCAGACTTTATCGCCAATCCTACCAGCGGTTCTGCTCCTCTTTCAGTCTCCTTTACTGACCGTTCACAGAACGCAACATCGAGAAGCTGGAACTTTGGAGACGGAGCTACTTCAACCGATACGAATCCAACGCATTCTTATTCCCTGGCAGGAAACTATACCGTTAACCTTACAGTAAGAAACCTGAAAGGCACGGATTCAAAAACTGCTGTTATAACTGTGTCGGAAGAAGAGGGAGACAAAAATGATGTACTGCCTGTCGCAAACTTCGAGACCAATGTCACCAGTGGCTATGCTCCCCTTTCAGTCCTCTTTACTGACCGTTCGCAAGACGCAACATCGAGGAGCTGGGACTTTGGAGACGGAGTTACTTCAACTGAGCTGAATCCAACGCATACTTATTCCCTGGTAGGGACTTACCCCGCCAAACTGACAGTAAGCAATGCAAACGGCACGACTTCAAAAACTATTCTGATAGCTGTAGAGAGAAAGAGCAGCGGAGGAAGCGGCAGTGGTGGCGGTGGCGGCGGCTCTCCTGAATTTTCCAGAAACATTGAAGCAAAGGAACTTTCCCAGGTCTTCATTACAAACGGAAAAGCTGTAAAGTTTGATTTCACGAAGGCAGCAACCTGTGTTGTTTATGTGAGCTTTGATGCAAAGAAGACCGCAGGTAAAATCACAACCATTGCCGAGATGCTGAAAGGAAAGTCCTCACTGGTTTCCGAACTGCCTTCGGGCGAGGTCTATAAGTCCTTTAACTTATGGGTCGGAAACGGTGGGTTTGCAACCTCAAATAACATCGAAAACCCTGTCGTCTGCTTCAAGGTTGAAAAGGCCTGGATACAGGATAAAAAGATAGACCGGTCTTCCATTGTTCTGAACAGGTACAGCGATAAAAAATGGGTACAGCTGCCAGTCAGCCTGTCAGGGGAAGATGACAAATACCTGTACTTCACAGCCGAAACCCCGGGCTTCTCTTCCTTTGCAATAACAGGGAAGGCAAATACATCTCCGGAAGAAACTGTAACTGAAATACAGCCCGATGATGAATCTGGCAACTCTGAAAAGAACACGGAGGATACAGGATCGGAAGCTGCTCAGGAACCCGGACAAGAAGAGAATAGTACGCCGGGCTTTGAGATGGTTTACGGTGTGGCAGGTCTGCTTGCAGTATTCCTGTATAAGAGGAAATAAAACAGCTAAATGAAAGTAAATAAATAGTAAATTTAAGTGCAGAAATAAGAATGGATGGAAGTTTGATACCTTCATCCTGCTTTTCTTTTTTCTTTTTTCTTTTTTCTCATACTTTTTTTACACGCTTTTTTACACACTTTTTTCTACACGTTTTCTTATTAAGTAAAACACCTGCATGTAATAAACAGCAAATAAGGTTAATTTTAAAGGTTCAACTGTTAGCTTGTTATTATAAAAGCTAATCTGAAACCTCGCAAAAGAGAAAATATTGAGTTTATTTCAACAGACTGTATTGATCTGCTATTCTTCGTGTATTTCCATGGTTATCTTCGTGTACTTCTATGGTTATTATTCTGATATTATTTTCTAATACATTTATATTATTTCATGTATATTTTAAATAGGGATTATAAACAGGGAATATAAAAAATATATGATGTGGGGGATTTAAATACACAGATTTATCGCTCTATTTTTAGCCTTACTTGTCTTTACGTTAGGCTCTGGTATCGGAACCGCAACTGAGATTATTGTCCAGCCAGGAGAATCAATACAGAATGCGGTTAATAATACTGTTTCAGGTGATGAGATCGTCGTAAGTCCCGGAAACTATACTGAAAATCTTCGAATAACGACGAGTGACCTGGTAATCAGGTCAGCTTCCGGGAATCCCGGAGATACGATAGTTACGGCGAAAAATCAAGCTGATGACGTATTTTATGTAGAAGCAAATAACATCACAATTACAGGGTTAAGCATTAATGGTGCCGGAACTGACCGTGCGGGGGTTTACCTGATAAGGTCCGGTAACTGTACCATCGAAAATAACGAGTTTTTAAATGACGCTCTCGGAATATACCTTAAGAATTCAAATTACAACCTTATCCTCAACAACACAGCAGTAGAAGGCAAGAGAGCAATTAATATCGAGAGATCAAACTATAACAGGGCTTCAGGCAACACAGTTTCGAATCAGAGGTTCGGAATATATCTGCTTGTCTCCGAAGGGAACATGCTCTCGGATAATAAGGTAAGTATGAGCGCTGACCACGGGATTGTCCTGGAAAGCTGCAGTGACACCAGCCTTGAAAACAACACTGCAAGCTCAAATGAAGATTACGGCATCCACCTTGTAGGTTCAAGCAACAACAACCTGGCAGGCAATACGGCAGATTCAAACATGGTCTATGGCATATATCTGAAGGATTCCAGTGGCAACAACCTGACAAAAAACATAGCATTGAACAGCAGCAGAGGTATTTTCCTGTTAAGTTCAGACGAAAGCATGCTCTCGGGTAATGTGGTTTCAAATAACGGAAGAGGTATCCAGATCACATCCGCAGGAAACAATAGCGTCTCTGAAAATTCAGTTTCGGATAACATTATCTCCGGAATCTCTTTATTATCCTCTACTAACTGTAATCTAAGTGAAAACATACTATCGAACAACGCAATTGGTATAAACCTGGCGTTTTCCGGCAACAGTACTGTCCTTAATAACAGTATGCAAAACGGTGGAAGAGGACTTAGCCTGCAGGATTCCAATTATAATGTGCTCTTAAACAATACAGCTTTGTACAACAGGTACGGAGCTTACCTGCTGCGCTCAGGATGGAACGTACTCTCTAACAACAATGCAAGCGAAGGCAATGACCATGGTATTGTCCTGGAAAACTCAAGCAACTATAATGACCTTATCAGCAACACAGCAAGGTCTAACCGTGCTTATGGGATATACCTCAAAGGTTCAAGTAACAATAACTTAAACGGCAACGAAGCTTCCGGCAATAATAGGGGAGTTTTCCTTACAACATCGAATGGGAACACTCTTTCGAAAAATACTGTTCTGGATAACGGCGATTACGCAATCCTGTTGTCGTATTCCTCAGAAAACAATATCTCAGAAAACGAAGCTTCCAAAAGTAACCGGGGCATCCATCTGAGCACTTCCGGCGATAATAAAATTTCAGGTAATACTATTGTTTCAAACGACGTTTCAGGCATCTATATGGCCTCCACAAGCAACAACAATACCGTATTTAATAACTACCTGAACAACAACTTTAACGCAGATATTAAACCGAGAAGTGTTGGGAACGTCTGGAACACAACAAAAATCGCAGGCATAAATATTGCAGGCGGACCCTACATCGGAGGAAACCTCTGGGCAAAACCCGATGGGACAGGCTTTTCCCAGACTGCAACTGATGCGGATGGCGATGGCATTGCTGATGGAGTGTACAAGATCTCAACCAGCGGCTATACGGATTACCTCCCGCTTGTAGCTGTCTCTGAACCGGACCAGCCCATAACTCCAGTAAATTTAACAGATGATCAAACGGATACATCCATAGATGAAAATGATACATCCGTAGATGACTCTGAAACATCCATAGATGAAAATGATACATCCGTAGATGACTCTGAAACATCCATAGATGAAAATGATATATCCGTGGATGACTCTGAAACATCCGTGGATGACTCTGAAACATCCGTGGATGACTCTGAAACATCCATAGATGAAAATGATATATCCGTGGATGACTCTGAAACATCCATAGATGAAAATGATATATCCGTGGATGACTCTGAAACATCTGTAGATGAATCGGAGATGTCTACAAACTAAACAAAAACAATTACTTCCAAAAATAAAACTACTTATGAAAATGAAACCACAATCAACAAAATGGAGTTGAGATAATGCCTGGTTTCACAGAGACCAGAACGAAATAGCTAAATCAACACTAAAAAAGACTGGGTGGAGGTATGACTCCTTCATCCCAATTTTTTCATTTTCTTTTTCTTTTTCTTATTCTTTTTCTTATTCTTTTATACTTTTTCCCTTACTTTTTCCCTTACTTTTTCATAAGATCTTAATTTTCTGAGTTTTAAAGTCCTTTCTTCAAGTAAGGGAATCGTTAGTTCATCCGGCAGATACCAGAAGCCGTATATTTTTTTTAATATAAAAAAATTTATTTATAAATTCAGATTATTCAAGTTTACTTATTAATTAAATTTATATATATCTTCGCTACTAAAATTGATTAGTAAGCAGTAGATAACACCTCTTTTGAGGACTGAATAAATCATCATACAGGTTGAGTACAGTTGATTTTTGAGTATCTGGAAAACGTGCAACTTTAAAGGAGTGAAATTAGATTGAATTTTATCGATATTTGTTGACACGTACCCTAACTCTAAAGACAAGAAGCCGGCTATTTGTCCACACTGCATAATTAATTTTAATAAACAGGACTATTAATTTTAGTACCCCCCCTATATATAAAGTAATATTATAACTTCTTACTTATATTAGTTCAATTCAATATCTTTATATGGTTAAAAGTTTAATTCCGGATTTATTATATGATGTATCAATATAAAATTTAATTATATGTGGGGGAAATAATATGCACAGGTTAGCCACCTTACTGGTGGGTATGCTGATATTTATGGCAGTCTCGGGTCTCGTGACAGCGGTTGAGATTATTGTCGAGCCCAGGGACTCGATACAGGCTGCGGTAAGCGGTGCAAGCTCGGGCGATGAAATAATTGTAAAACCCGGAACCTATACTGAGAATATCAGAATCACTACACAAAATCTGGTAATCAGGTCAGAATCAGGTAACCCCGGAGATACCGTGGTTACGGCTAAGGATCTTAGAACAAACGTATTCAGCCTGGACCAGGCAAATAACACGCAAATTAGCGGATTTAAGATAAAAGGGACTGGAGATAAATATGCAGGGGTTTCTCTGGTCAGATGCAGCAAATGTACAATCACTAATAATGAGATTACGGAAAATTATGATGGGATATATTTGAGGTCCTCGGATAACAATAAATTATCTGGCAACAAGGTAAACTCGAACCGTGGATATGGAATGAGTCTCAGTCACTCCCAGAAGAATGATCTTTCAAACAACGCAGCAAATTTGAACAATTTTGGTATTGTTCTGCAGGAATCGAGCAATTACAACAACCTGCTCAACAACAGGCTGGATTCGAACAGGAACTACGGCATATATCTGGCGAATTCCAACAATTGCAAACTCACCGACAACACAGCAATCAACAACGATAGAGGCATTTACTTTAGAAATTCAAACACGAACAAAATTTTGGATAATAAGGTCTCGGAAAATAATGTCTACGGGATTTTGATCTCATTCTCGAATTATAATACTATCTCCGGAAACACGGCTAATAAAACCTCCAGAGGCATTCATCTTGACTCCTCTGACGGAAACACTGTCTCAGGTAATACTGTTGCCTCAAATAGCTATTCCGGCTTATTCATGTGTGCTGGAAGCAACGATAACCGTGTTTTCAACAACTATCTCAATAATACCTATAATGCAGACATCTATAATAGAAGAAATACCTGGAACACAACAAGAACCACAGGTACAAACATTGCAGGGGGGTCCTATATTGGAGGTAATTTCTGGGCAACTCCTGCAGGAAAGGGTTTTTCCCAGACAGCGCAGGATGTGAACGGAGACGGCATTGCAGACACTGAATATGCCGGAAGGAACTTTACCGACTATCTGCCTCTTGTATCCACGTCCACATCCACACCGCAGCAGTCTATACTCCCTGTTGCAGACTTTAGCAGTAATGTTACATCAGGAAATGCGCCATTGGATGTAAGCTTTGCTGACAAGAGCACAGGAATTCCCACTGCATGGGACTGGGATTTCGGAGACGGAACAAATTCAGCAGTCCCGAGTCCTGTGCATACATACTCCTTAGCAGGAACTTACACTGTAAAGCTTACAGTAAGTAATCCAAACGGGACGGCTTCAAAAACCGGCGCAATAAATGTTCTTCAAAACTCTGAGCCTGTGCCGGAACCTTCTGAGCCAGTGCTTCCTGTTGCAGATTTCAGTACAAGCACTATTCCGGGCCCTGCCCCTCTCGCAGTCCAGTTTACAGACCTTTCACAAAACGCAGATTCGCGGAGCTGGGACTTTGACAATAATGGACAACCTGACTCTGCCATTCAAAGTCCGGTTTATGTGTATGAAGTTCCAGGAGACTATACCGTTAACCTGAGTGTAAGCAATCAGAATGGAACAAGTTCAAAAACTGCTACAATAACCGTACTGGAAGCAGAGAACATCAATAACGGACTTCCTGTTGCAGACTTCAGCATGAACGTTTCTGAAGGCTATGCTCCACTTTCCGTCCTGTATACCGACGTTTCACAAAAAGCGACCGGAATAGGCTGGGATTTTGACAATGACGGCCTGGCTGACGTGAGCTCTGGAACCGTAGTCTATGTGTACCAAGCTCCTGGAGTGTATACAGTTACCCTTACCGCGGCTAACGAAAATGGGACAGCCTCAAAAACTGCTACAATAACTGTGCTAAAAGAGAGCAGCTCCGGAGGAAGCAGCCACAGCAGCGGCGGAAGCAGCAGCGGTGGTGGAGGCGGTTCTCCAGAACCTGCAAAAAACGTCGATGTTAAAGAGCTCTCACAGGTCTTCATTACAAACGGCAAGGCCGTAAAGTTTGATCTCACAAAGAATGCAACCTGCGTTGCATATGTGAGCTTTGACGCAAAGAAGACCCTGGGCAAAACCACGACCATTGTTGAGGAATTAAAAAATAAGTCTGCACTTGTTTCTGAACTGCCTTCGGATGAAGTATATCAATCCTTTAACGTATGGGTCGGAAACGGTGGAATTGCAACTTCAAAGAACATCGAAAACCCTGAAGTCTGCTTCAAGGTTGAAAAGACCTGGATACAGGATAAAAAGATAGACCGGCCTTCCATTGCCCTGAACAGGTACAGTAACAAAACATGGGAACAGCTGCCAGTCAACCTGTCAGGGGAAGATGAAAAATACCTGTATTTCACAGCTGATGTTCCTGGCTTCTCTTCCTTTGCAATAACAGGAAAGATAGAACCCATGCCAGGAGAAGGTGCAACCGAAATAGAACCTGGGCAAGAAACCGGTTCCATTGAAGAGGAAGGTATGGAAAGTACAGGATCTAAAGTTAAAAAAGGGCCTGAACAGGAAGAAAATGTGAAGGCTCCGGGATTTGAAATGGCTATCGGAATAGCTTGCCTGCTTTCAGTATTCCTGTATAAAAGGACGTAAACAGCTAAACGAGAGCAAAAGTAAAACTGAAAAACTTAGATCTTGAAAAACAACCGGTGAAGGAATGAACCTTCACCTTATTTTTTTATCTCTGATCAATCGGATATTCGCCCGGAACTATGAGCTTATAACTGTAGGGATATCAGACTTACTGAATATATTTTTATATTTGGTTAAATATTTATAACCGAGTATATTTATATTGCTTGTGCGAATTTCCGCCTAACTGTAAAAGTATCATCCATAAATATCTCTGGATGGAGGAGTTAGAATAAACAGACTAATCGTTTTGCTTGCAGCTTTTCTTTTATTTGCATCAATCACGGGTATCGGAACTGCGGCTGAGACCTTCGTCCAGTCAGAAGATTCGATACAGGAAGCAGTGAACAGTGCACGTCCCGGTGATGTAATTATTGTAAAACCTGGAACCTATGCCGAAAATATTGTTGTAACAAAGAATAATCTGGTAATCAGGTCAGAATCCGGGAATCCCGAGGATACGGTAATTGAGCCTTACGACCCGGATACGGATGTGCTCATAATAGAGGCAGATAACATAACAGTTAATGGGTTCATGATTACCGGAGCAGGAGACAACTGTTCAGGCATCTACCTGAATGATTCCAATAATTGCCTTCTCGAGAACAACAAACTTTTCAATAACTCCGAGGGAATACACCTTGAATCCTCTGCGAAGAACAGGGTTTTTAATAACGTAATCCTCAAAGTCAGCAGAGGAATTATCATTGAGCAGTCCGAATATAATTCAGTCGAAAGTAATAAAGCTTCTAAATGCAGATACGGAATTTATCTCCTGAACTCTAAAGGAAACCATATCTCTAAAAATACGGTCCTGGAAAACAGAGAATACGGCATCATGCTTTCGGCTTCGAACGACAACACCCTTTCCGGAAATACTGTTTCTAATAATGGCAGGGGCGTTCATATTGGAACCTCTGACGGCAACATTCTCTCAGAGGCTGTCTGAATATTCATTTTTCATTCGGGTAAAGTTACTATATTAGCCAGTCTTCTGCTCATTATATGGATCATAGCAGCATAAATGAAGGC
>NZ_JJOV01000037.1:0-31967 GCF_000979385.1 Methanosarcina sp. 2.H.A.1B.4 | reverse complement strand
TCTGCAATCTTTGTAAGCGTAATGCTCCTGGAAGTTGATACAGACTGGTAAGGTGATGCAATGAAAATAGCCTTCGTATACGATGCTGTATATCCCTGGGTCAAAGGGGGTGCAGAAATGCGCATTCATGAACTGGGGATGCGGCTTTCTTCACAGGGGTACGATGTGCACCTTTTCGGGATTAAATGGTGGGAAGGCGGAGACGTTATTGAATATGAAGGCATGACCCTCCACGGCGTTTGCAAAGCAAGGGAACTCTATGTGGCTGGCAGAAGGTCAATTTCCGAAGCACTTTTATTCTCAGTGAAATTGTTTCCAGCACTAATGAAAGAGAAATTCGACCTTATTGACGTAAGCGTATTTCCCTATTTTTCCTGTTTTACCGTAAAGCTTATCTCAGTTTTAAAAAGTAGTCCTGCAATCTTTACATGGCATGAAGTCTGGGACGACTACTGGTATGAATACATGGGAAAAGCAGGCTTTTTCGGAAAAGTGATCGAAAAAGCGGTTTCTAAAATATCGGATAATAATATAGCGGTTTCGGACTGGACGAAGAAGAGGCTTGAAGCCCTCGGGACCCCTGAAAATAATATAATGGTCATTCCTAATGGGATCGATTTTAAAAGGATTTCCGGGATTGAACCGGAAGGTGGCCTGAATTCTGCAGGACTTGATGAGAAAATTTACGACATAATCTTCGCAGGCAGGCTCATAAAAGAAAAAAATGTTGATGTTTTGATAAAAGCAGTGGCTCTCCTTAAAGCTGATTTTCCAGACATCAGGTGCTGTATTGTTGGGGATGGACCTGAAAAGGCAGCGCTTGTGGAGCTTGCAAGGAAGCTGGAAGTTTCTGAAAACATCAAATTTACAGGCTTTCAGGAGTACGGTGCTCTGATCGGAAAAGTCAAGGCTTCAAAGGTACTCGTGCTGCCTTCAAGCAGGGAAGGCTTCGGGATGGTTGTAATCGAGGCTTTTGCCTGCGGGGTGCCTGTAGTAACAGTAAGGGAGAAGTACAATGCAGCGCAGGGACTTGTTGAAGATGGAGTGGACGGGCTTGTTGTGGAACTGGAAGAGAAGGAGATTGCAAAAGCCGTGGAAAAAATGATTGAGAAGAGCTCAGGGAACAGAAAAGTTTCAGAAGCTGCATTTAACAAAGCTGAAAAATATGATTGGGATGAAGCATTAATGAAACTAGAAAATAGTTATGAGGAACTTGCATGAAAATTGCTATTTTCCATGATTACATCGGAGCAATCGGCGGAGGAGAAAAACTGGTTCTTACCCTTGCAAAGGGACTGGGAGCAGACGTGATTACTACAGATGTAGACATGGATTCCGTAAAAAAAATGGGTTTTGAGGCCGTTAAAATCATAAGCCTTGGGAACACCTTAAAGATGCCACCCTTAAAACAGATAGATGCCTCTTTTAAATTTGCAACCTGTGATTTTTCGAAAAAATATGATTTTTTTGTTTTTTCCGGGAACTGGGCACTCTTTGCAGCGAAAAAACACAAACCAAATCTTTACTACTGTCACACACCAACAAGAGCTTTCTATGATCTTTACGATGTGTACCGTAAAAACCAGTCAATTTTTGTTTCTGTACCATTTATGGTGTGGGTACAGTTGCACAGGAAAGTTTCTGAGTACTACTTATCTCATGTATGTAAGATTGTGACTAACTCCGTAAATACTAAAAATAGAATAAGAAAGTACTTAAATAGGGATTCAGAAGTAATTTATCCTCCGGTTGACACTTCAAGATTTAAATTCAAGGAATATGGAGATTTCTGGCTATCCGTAAATCGGCTGTATCCTGAAAAGAGAGTGGAACTGCAAATTGAAGCTTTCAGAGAAATGCCAGATCAAAAATTGCTTATCGTCGGAGGTTATGCAGCAGGAGATCATGCATCAGGATATGCATCCAGATTAATGACTGGACTTCCAGAAAATGTAATGTTGATTGGCAGTGTTTCAGAGGAAAAACTACTTGAATTATATACCACCTGTAGAGGACATATCACAACGGCAATGGATGAGGATTTTGGGATGACACCTATTGAAGCCATGGCCGCAGGAAAACCTGTAGTGGCAGTCAAAGAAGGCGGATTCCTCGAAAGCATGATAGATGGCAAAACAGGACTGCTGGTTGAAGCAAACGTAGAAAGTATTGTTAAGGCAATAAGAATCGTCTCGGAAAATCCGGAAAAATATAAGGATTCGTGCCTTCAAAGAGCAAAACTTTTTGATACATCAGAATTTATTAAAAAAACGAAAGAGGTAATCAGTAGATGATCAAAAATCTATGGAAATATCGTCATCTTGTAAGAAGATTAGCAATTAGTGATTTCAAGGTACGATATAAAAACTCAGTCCTGGGCTTTTTCTGGTCGTTGTTAGAACCGCTATTGATGCTACTGGTATTATATGTGGTATTTGTAGACATATACCCGAGTACTCAGAAAAATTACCATTTGTTCCTTCTTCTTGGCATTGCCATGTGGGATTTTTTCACAAAAGGCACTACAATGGGCCTGCAAGGTATAATCAGCAAACCCGGCATGGTAAGACAGGTCTATATCCCAAGAGAAGTATTGATATTCAGTTCATCTCTGACCGCCCTTATGATGGCAGTGCTTGAACTTGGGGTATTTGCTTTTTTCATGGTGATATCAGGATTGATGCCAACATCAACTGCTATTTATTTCCCCTTAATTTTCATAATCCTATTTATACTCGTATTTGGAGTTTCCCTTTCATTAGGCGCACTCAATACATACTATAGAGATGTTCAATACATCTGGGCAGTCGTTCTTCAGGCTGGTTTCTTTGCAAGTGGGATTTTCTTTGACATTTCAACTTACCAGGGTGAAATTAAAAGATTGCTACTTTTGAATCCAATGGCAAGAATAATCTTGATGTCCAGAGAGTCGTTGCTGTATAATACAGCCATATCTTCCTGGGACCTAATCTTCTGCTTTGCTTCATCCCTTGTGATTTTACTTGTTGGGTATTTAATTTTTATGAAGCTTGAGCCTGGATTTGCAGAGGAGGTTTAATTATAATGGACATTATTGAAGCAAAAAACTTATGGAAAAATTACAAGATTCCCCACGAAAAAAGAAATACTTTGTTCGAAACTTTATATGGACTGCTGGATAGTAAAATGGGATATGAATCATTCACCGCATTAAAAGATATAAATTTCACAGTCAAAAAAGGAGAATGGCTTGGAGTCATAGGCCATAATGGAAGTGGGAAAAGCACTCTTCTAAAGGTCATAGCAAATACGATTCGTCCTACAAAAGGCAAAATAACGGTAAACGGAAGAATAACTTCATTTTTGGAGTTAGGAATAGGTTTTCAACCTGATTTAACCGCAAAAGAAAACATAAAAATTTATGGCGCCATAATGGGACTCTCAGACGATGAGATAGAAGACCGAATAGATGGTATTCTTGAATTTGGAGGACTAAATCGTTTCAAGGATTCAAAAATCAAAAATTTTTCCAGTGGAATGATTGTAAGGCTGGCATTCTCAACAGCAATTCAAATCGAACCGGAAATTCTTCTATTGGATGAAGTCCTTGCAGTAGGTGACCTGGATTTTCAGAAAAAAAGTTTTGAAGTTTTTGATAGATATAGGGAAATGGACAAAACGGTTGTTTATGTCAGCCATGATTTGGGTACAGTACAGCGTTTTTGTGATAAGGTGCTTCTATTGAATCATGGGGAACAGATTGGGATAGGGAATCCTGAGGAAATGATAAGTCTATATCAATCCATAGCATAAAACGTCCTGAAAATTTACAATCAAAAGAACATAGTTCCTAGATTTTGCAGTATGATGAATAAATGGCAATTATCCAGCTTACAAAAACCAGTTGATTGATATTGATTTTGACTACACAGAGAAGTCTGATTACTACTGATGAGAAATAAAAAAACGCAATAAATAGCCAACAATTATATAAAATTGCGTGAGGCCACTCCGCCCTAAACAGGCTGTCCGGCAATTACCACCAGTAATAACCAGATTTCTTCTATTTCTATTTAAAAGCTTGATGTGCCTTATTTTACAGGTTTTTGCCCCAAAATTGAAGTCGGATAGCCTCCTGAAGGACGGGGGTATTCGTGACCCTCTGCATTCCTTAAGTAATAAATTTAACTATGGGAACGCAAAGGCACAACGGGAAATCCCCTTCCTCGGAGGACATCAGCCCGACAGTTGGGGTAGTTCACGGATCACATGGAATAACTGGTTTACATGCTATTCCATATCCTCCCAATATTATGAATATTAACTCCCAGGGATAATGATATCGAGATTGCACTTCAAGGAAACTGTGAAGTATTACAAAAATTAAAAATATTATAAAAAGAAACCGAATCCCAATGTTAAGATTTGTGTTCTTTAATTTATAGCAACCCAATAGACTAAAAAATAATATCCCAAAATAGTAGAATTGGGGGACTGCTAATATTAGGGATAGATTTTGGAGTATAGAATCAGTTGATTTTGTTGAATCCAGATTCACGGTACTCCAATAAGCTCCAAATGACTCGTTACCCCATATTACACTAAATTTTTCGAATATTAGTTTAAGAAATCCTCCGGGATTTTCAGCTATACGAGATAAACCCGTCTGAAAAGCAATTTTTTTCGCTTCTTCTGGGCTATTATTTTCCCATATTTGACTGTCAACTAGATTCCAACTCCCTGTGTATTCATAATTTGTCCCCATAAGTAATGAATTTTGTATTCCTGTACGCGGATCAGAAGGGATATCAACGGCTGCACCAAGCCCAGTAAAAAGGATCCAGACAATAGCAAACCCAGATATTAAAAGAAGAGAGGACCGTATCCTGTTTTTCAAAGGGTGCTCTTGAAAAAATAATAAAGTCATAAAGCCTGTGGCAACAATGATTATGGATAGAAAACGAACTGTATAAGCTAATCCAAAGATAACACCAGCTAAAAAAATATGTGTAAATGCATCATCTGGTTTCACTTTAATGGCTCCGATAAACATAGCTATTCCGAGAAAAATAAAAAAAATAAACAAATGCTCTGAAGCCAGGACACTGTTATACATAATTTGAGCAGGCCAGATTGAATATAGTACAGTGGTTATTCTTGCAGTACATTCATCAAATAAAGATCCAGCAATCAAATAAAGAAGAATTCCTGTCAATGCACTAAGAAAAACGTTCAGTAATTTTGCTGCAAAAAGACTTACTCCAAAAATTTTGTAAATTATTCCCAGCACAAAAGAATATCCAAAGCCTCTGGCGTCATAGTCGATAGATAATAGATGGATTGGAAACTGTTTGGAAATAAATATTCCAAAATTATGATAAACTTCAAAATCTGAAAAAGGTATGGTTGGTACTACCAGTATCCAAATTAAGCGGAGTAAAATAATTACAAAGACGCTAATTATCAAAAAATGCTTTGTTGATCCCCTTTGAATAAAACTGTCAGTATCAGAGAGTATGTAATAAAAACAACATCCTATAAACCCAAAAACAAATACCCAGTATTTAGGAATATAGATTGAAAAATAGTTTTGTAGAGATAAAATTGAGCTCATAAAAAGAAGATATCCAACAATGTAAACAAGAACGGAGTCAATTTTAGATACTGACCACAGATTAGTAGTTTTCATTTATAGCTCCTAATAGTTGATTTTAATATAGAGCTCACCCACAGAACTTGATGTAACCTCTAAATTGCTCCCCTGATTAAAAATCCAAGATATGACTTTCCTTCATTCATATTTTGGAAATACTGTTCTACATGGTTCAATCCAACTAATGAGCCTTTCTACTGTATTTTTATCTATATGCTCATTTTATCCAACTTTCCGCAGATGTTCTTTCAATTTTTACAATAATTTCTGCTATCGTTTATTCTGAAAACCGCCCTGTTTACTCAAAAGTGTATTTTTGAAAGAAAGTCAGATCCATGATCCTAAACTCGATTGATTATTCGGAATATGGAATTCAGAGAAGCAATTTTGAGTTTTGGGATAAGCTCTGTCTTATGGCACAATTTTCTTGATCAAAGGTATTTTCTGCATTATTATCACGATGATCAGAGAAACGACGACCAGTAAGACTGTGACCAGTGGAACATATATTATCGGGCTCAGAACTTTGGGGGTCGGAAAAGACGCAGGTAATAAAAACGCACCAAATAAACCGTTTGATACATACAATAATAGTATTGGATGGATAAGGTATATGCCCATGGAAGCGACGGCGACATTACTTATAATGTTTTTTATTTTCATAATTGCCGTTGATACTATCATATGGTCTAGCACTTTCCGAAGGAAAATGAACAAACATATCGAGTATACTACCGTTGTTATACTTAATCCAGAGATAAAAAATGACTCAAATCTTCCGCTATTTATGCTCAAGATATAAGACCCAACGATCGTACCTATTATGGAAGTAACAGCCATGATACCCGACAAATATATTATTTTGTCAGTTATCGGGGTTTTTTTGATGGCATAACCGGTGATATAATAACCTAAATACCCGGTTGTGGCTTCTAAGGGTATCTCAAAATTGTATCCGAATAATCCTATTAGCTGTCTGAAAGGCGTGAATAAAAACCACAGTATTAAGAAATAATATATGTCATGCATTTTTGCATTCGCTAAGATCCTGCGTAACAACGGTGTAAAAATATATAATCCAATAATTATGTAGAGAAAATATAGATGATAATATATTGTATCAGCCAAGAATTGTCGCACAAAACCTATGGTAAATACGCTAAATACATTATAATTGTTCACGACTATCCAATAGATCATTGACCATGCAACCAGGGGTATAACAACCTTGTCAAACCTTTTTGAAAAAAAGACCCAGTCATCCTCCTGCTTATCCAATAATAAGTACCCGCTTAATATAATGAATACCGGAACTGCAAAGTGCGTCACTGCACTATATATATCAGACACCCACCAGTCTACCCATGGTATTTTATTCCAGGAGCATATGAAATCAGCGTTTACGTGGATTGCCACAACTGCAAATGTAGCTATTACCCGTATTAAATCCACCCAAAGATACCTCTCCTTGATTACGGGTTTTTGAATTACACTCTTCATTGGATCCCTCAAAATCCGTCTTAAATTGTTGTAGAAAAAGTCTTAGTGTCGCATCAGTAGCAAAATGTCGTATGAATTCAATTGCAACTATTCAGAATCTTTAAATGTTTAAAGACTGATGCAACACTATACTTAATAAGTTACCATTTAAAGTTAATTTTCTGTAAAACTGGCGAATAATTGGTGCAACTCTACTGAATATCTTGGACATTTGATGAAATACTGCATTTATCTAATAAATTATGTAATAGAGAGATCCAATCAAATATTATTTTTGAAGGGTCGTAACGTTCAAAAAGCGACTGATAGGAATTATTGATAATATCTTCTCTTACGCGCTGGTTATCCAGTAGTAAATTGATTTGGGAGACTGCGGAATCAATATCTCCTAAATCATATAATAGTCCAGATTTACCAGAATCAGTGATTTCTTTAAAAGCATCTATATTTGAACATACTACTGGACAGCGGCATGCCATAGATTCGACCACTGTCATACCAAAGGATTCACCGCGACTGGTAGACACATAACAACCATTAGATTGGGCAATAGTTTTGTATATTGCTTGAATAGGAGAATAAAATGGAATCCATTTAGTAGAAGGTAACAAACTTTTCTTGTTCAAAGCCTTGAAAAATGAATTTTTTATGCTTTCATCTGCAGTCATACCACCAACAATTAAGAAGATTACATCGTCTCTTTCTTTTGCCAGCTTCTGACCAATATCTATAAATTCACTCCAATTCTTGAGGGAATCCAAACGCCCTATCCATCCAATATACTTTTTATCACTTTCATTTATTACATCAATACTATTATACAACTCAATAAATGAATTATTTATGAAATTTGGGAACACATATATTGGAATTTCATTACCTATTTCTTGAGATATTATGTCTTTGAAATAATTACTAGGAACAGTTATTGCGATGGGCTTCTGTTTTCCACTAACAATAGAGCTTAAATAATTTCTATTCTCTTTATAGTTCGTATGAACTTCTAAGATAAACTTAACTGAATTATCAGTAATATACTCAAATATTTCAGGAGTATCTATAGAAATAACAAAATCATATTTTCCTTCAATGACAAATTGCCTGATTCTTAAAGGATCTTTTATAATGTAGACGTTTTTTTCAAATTTATCTGAAAATAATTTTTTCCCCCCATAATCATTAAAAAATAAGATATCTGCAGAAATATCACTATGATTTTCAGCTATTACTTCTAACCTGTTTTTAAGAATTACTTCGACGCCACCCATTGTACAAAATTTATAAACAAATAATAATTTCATATTCTGACTCCGTCATTAATTAAATTGGAAGTATATTTATCAATTTCATCTACTCTTTTACTCCAGGAGTTTTCAGAAATAAACTTTTGAATAACATTTTCTTCAATTTTTGTTTTTGAAGCCTGGATGATTGAAGCTTCAAATTCATCTATAGAGTGTGCAACCCAAACATACGGATATCTCTCAATGTGATATATTCCAGTAGCTACAACTGGAAGATTAAAGAATAGATATTCGTAAAGTTTAATTGGATCTACGGATAAGGAAAGAACACTTTCTTTGAAAGGAATTATAGCCACATCCCAGCTGGATGCATAATGTCCAAGTTCAGATGGATCTATTTTCCCGAGGAGTAGAATATTTTTAGGTAGTTGCAACTCTTTTGGATTGCCATATCCTATAATATGAAATATCCAGTCAGGATTTCTATTTGCAATTGATATTACGGCATCCCAATCAAACCATGCTGAAGTTAGATGTCCAAAGTAACCGATCGTAATTTTCCCTTTAACATGAGTTGGCAATTTTTCATTTATATTGGCACTTAACATTTCAGTTGATACGGCATTTGGTAGCACCCGGATATCAGTACTGTTAGTGAATTTTTTAATTTTATCTGCCAGAGTTGGACTAACACAGGTGACTATCTTAGAATTTAATGCAACGTAAGCTTCTACTTCTTTGTCATACCAAACTGCATTCCCAACTTTATAAAACTCTTCCCATTCATCCAATACATCATAAATTGTTACCCAATTATAACAATTTGCTACACTGAGTATTTCAAATAATAGAGGGTGTGGGAACTCCGAAATGAATAATTTATTCACTATAGAAGGATTTGAATGACTCAATATCTTAGTATAATTATTTACTAAAAAATCTACAGGTATTTGAAATATATTTGGAAATACAGTCCCGACATCAATTTGTTCTTTGTTATTCCATCTCCAACCTACAAATATAATTTTGTATCCTCTTTTAGAAAATTCCTGTGCTAAACGAAGAGGGCGTTGACCTTCATTTTCAACAAACTTAGTTCCAGAAAAGATCAAACAAATTTTAGTATTATCTCCGGAGTTTAAAAAAGAATTCAAATCATCCATTATATTTTGTTCTTTGTATATTTCTTTATCAAAATTTAAGAACATATCAGTAGTATTTTTTGGATTTTTTGTTAATATTAATTTATTTAGTACCTTTGAAATGGAGCGAGATAATAAACAATCAATTTCAAAGTATCTTCCATAAAATTGGCTTAACTTCCAGGATAAGGAACTTTCTCTTTGACGAACCGTCTCTCTCAGGTTGAGAATATCGCTTGATTTTTCATCAAGTTTAGATTTAAAACCAGCATTTAAGTTTTGCAGCTCTTTGATCTTGTTATTTTTGTCTTCAAGTTGGAACTGAAAATGGGCAGTTGTGTTTTGCAACTCGTTGATCTTGTTATTTTTGTCTTCAAGTTGAGACTTGAAATCAGCAGTTACATTTTGCAACTCGTTGATCTTGTTATCTTTTTCTTCGAGTTGTGACTTAAAATCAACAGTTACATTTTGCAACTCATCAATTTTAGTATCCATTTTTTCAAGATGAGAATTAAATGAAGAAAAATCGAAGTAATAAGTATCAGTTTCAATTTTTGATTCCTTTCTTAGCACATCTTCAATTACTTTTTCATAATTTGACGGAACATCTTTATTTTCCGGAAGATCCTTATTTTTAGGACGTGCTATCAATGCAATCAAATAATTTCGTTCCCGTGGAATGAGTTGTTGACCTATATTCTGATATTTTGACCCTACTTCAGAATTAACATAAGAAAGATGATCGCAAGAAAAATGCTCCCCAATATATTGCTCTTCAATAACTTCAAGCCCTGCAGCTTCCGCAAGATGTTTCATGGAATCGCGGAGCAGTTCTCTCCCCCATATCCATTCACCTTTTTCCATGGCACAACGGCGAAACAGTAAATAAGGTACACTCATTGCATTTGGTACAAGAATGAGAACATATTTTCTGGCAACCTGCCCCATTCTCTTTAAAACATCAATAACTTTCCAGGCATCAAAGTGCTCAAGTACACCTGAATTCCAGACAACGTCGTGAGGTTCAACCAGATTGGCAGATAGGTCGAACATATCTGCATTAATAAAATTTCCTGTTAAATTATTTTGTTCATAATGCCGTTTTGCTTTTTCCAGAGCTACTTTACTGAAGTCAATAAGTGTTGTCTGAAAACCTCTATCTGCGAGGTGTCCCGACAAATGCCCACTCCCACACCCAACTTCAAGTAAAGAGGACCCCGGTTCAATTCCCAATCCAAAAAATAATTGCTCAATCTCCTGACCGAGTTTAATTTCCGAAATATTTGCGGTTTCGGAATAAGTCTCTGCTACATTATCCCACAATTGAGACGATTGAGAATTAATCAGGATGTTATCATTTTCTTTCATGGTATCAAAATTTAGAGATTGTTTTTATAGATAACTAGCAATTGGCAGCCACACCAAAAACCAGAAAATAGGTATATATTATTTATAATAATTTTTGAATGGATCCTATTAGCGGGAAAAGCTCTTATTTCAAAGAGATCTCATAAATCTCGATTAGTCTTTCCCCTTAAAAGGGTAAAAGAATGATATATGTTTTTTGAGCCCGAGAATATATAAAAAGTTGTTGAAATATACGAGGAGACTAAATAAATTCACTGTTTAGTAAATTATAAATACGGTTTTCAGTTTCTTATAAATACGGTTTTCAGTTTCCAACCGACCTTCCGGAAATGCCTTCAAAAAAATAACATCTTTCTTGTTATCGTTTTTGGAGAATTCTGTTAAACTAAGGTTATAAAACCTGGTGATTTTCAATTTTACATTTATCACTATATTTTGGAACAGAGTCCTGTAAGCACTCAACACATAAAATCAGCTTCAATAGCTATCATTGAGTGAGCTCACATTCTGGATATTTAACGGCTTGATGCAAATGTATTTCAGTTCAAGTGTGTAAATGCTTTCCCAGTAATAGATTCAAGTTTAATTTTAAGATGCGCTCTTAGATATAATCACTTGCCCTACCTTTAAGGAAAACATAGAGATATTCTTGTGCTCACTGTATTCAGTAACTCGCGGACAAAACCTTTTTTTTTGTAAATAATCAGTTTCCAGCTCTGGACATAGTAAGAATTCAAGTCAGGATTATCCATTTGTGCAGTATAGTTTATAATATATTGATCGAATCTTTCTATTAAAATTCCTTTTAACTTATCGGATATAGATAAATTACTTACTTTTTCCAAATATGCATTTTTTACTTCGTTAAGAAAAAGTTCATCAGAGGTGACGGGTAGTACAGGATTGGAAATATTAACTACCTCGAAAAATTTAGTTGGGAAAAACGAGAGGAAATAATCCAGATTATAATAATCACCCACCAGATACTCTCCTTTCCTTTCCATATTGAAATACTCCATGGCATCGTCCCTATCCAGCAGGGTTATGCCGAAAAGCCCAAAATGAGGATCGGATAATACATTATTAACATGATACCGGTTAGGGATCTCCAGGTAAATATGACTGCCATTAGCTGCCAGTGCGATAATGTTATTTATCGTCGAGGGGACATCCAGTACATGTTCAAGCACGTCTGTACAGGTTATGACATCAAACTTCCTCTTTAGTTTACCTTGTAACGGCTGGCATATGTCATATCTAATAACCGATTCCGGATTCAGACCATTTTCCTGAAGGTTTAACCTGCAAATGTTCACCAACCGATCATCGATTTCCATACCAAAAACATTTTTACATCCCATCTTCGCAAAAGCAACCATAAAGCCGCCATATGCGGTTCCTATATCGACGTATGATCTGTCCGCGAGTGGAATGTGATTAGAAAGCTCCTTTGCCAGAATGTCGCCTCGCATATTGGTGCCCAGAGCATAATTCACGTATGTTTCATACATAGGTGAGCCCTTGCCGCTTGCGAAAAAGTCCTGAATAGCCTCTTTAAACTTTTTATTCATTTCAGTTGTCGAGTTTATCTCATTAGACATAATCACTTTCCCCTACCTTTAAGGCAAACATAGAGAGATTTTTTATGCTCACTGTTTTCAGTAACTCACGGACACAACCCAATAGTTTCAGAAAAATCAAGTCCCTTCACTTTAGTACGGGGGAATTTATTTTGTAAAAGGTTAACACCCTGACCTAAAGCGTATCCCCAATCAAGAACAGTGATTTCTGAATTATCAATATATTTTTTTGATACATTCAGACAAATTTTCAATAATCAACTACATAAAATATTCGTTTTGTTCTTTTTCTCTATTTATTTCCATTTAATTTTAAAATATTAGTCCAATCATTCTCTGGAATTCATCTCATAAGACACAATAGCGCTTATTTTTCAAAAATTAACAATAAAAATACCCACTTTATTTAGGTAGTCAACTTGTTAATAATCAACTTAATCATCATTTCCGACTTTCGATCCCATGTGTTTTCTTCTGTAATCTTAAGAACTTCTTCAATATTCACATTTTTATTGAGAGAAATGGGGATGAAATGCAGGAATTCATCTAAATTATTTGCAACATATATTGCGTGATCAAACTGTTTTACTTCAGGTAAATTGATCGAAATTACATTTTTTCCACTTGAAATATACTCATAAAATTTGAGAGGATTCGAACTCAATGTTAACTCATTAATTTTAAAAGGAATTATACAAACGTCAAAAGCTTTAATGTAATTCGGAAGTATTTCATAAGGCTTCATCCCAAGTATAAATATATTTGGATATTGCTTTAAGGAATCAATTTCGTTTTTTACACTGGGAAATTCCGGCCCAACCAGTACAACAGAAAGATCCAGATATTTTTGGCTAATTGCTTTTATAATGTCAAAATCTACCCAGTCACTGAGAGCACCGATATACCCTACAATCGGTGTTTTTATGTGTGCTATATCTTCAGGAATTGGGATATCTGTCATTGCCTTCTTGAAATGATCCACATCAACCCCATTACCAATCAGATACACATCATTCTTTCTAGTCTTCAGGATATTATTATGTAAATATGAAGAAGCTACGAAAACGAGATTTGCTTTCTCGATTAAGTTATCCAGATACTTTTTCATCCAGGATGGAACATTAGAGAATGCAAGTTTATCATCAATATAATCCAAAACAACCATTTTTTCCTGTAGCTTCCCTATTAAAGTCGAATATCTGGGCTCATAGTAGAAAAGAACCGGCTCTTTTATATTCTTCTGTTTTAAAATGAAACGAAGCCAGAAAGAGATTAAAGAATCATTAATCCACCTTAAATTCTCTGATCTGTCTATCAAGGGAATCGATGGTAACGAAACAATCTCTATATTTAGATGTCTTCTTGTGAACAACCGCTTAGGCTGCGTAAGTAAAACAGGAATTGACGTGGGTTCAATAAATAGAATTCTCCAGTTAGAAGGAAATCTTGTAAATAATTGCTGATGCCTCTGCCAGAGTGCATCCCAGAAAATATCAGAGAAACAGACAATATCCAATGGGACGCTCTCTGCTGAAGACTCCATTATTCGGTCCTCAGAGTATCAATAATTTTTTCTGCAGCCCTTCCATCCCCAAAAGGATTGATCCAGGTCCTTTTTTCGCTCATCATATTGATAGCTGATTGGATAATACGATCCGGTTCAACACCTGCCAGGACATTAGAGCCGACTTCCAGTGTTTCAGGTCTTTCGGTATTATCTCTCAGTGTTACACAGGGGGTCCCCAGAATGCAGGTTTCTTCCTGAACTCCGCCTGAATCAGTAAATACAAGTCTGGCATTCGCTTCAAGCTGCAGGAACTCCAGAAAACCTACAGGCTTTATAGGCCTGATCCCTTCCAATGAAAAACCGAATTCCTTGATTCTTTTTTCTGTTCTCGGGTGTATTGGAAAAACAACAGGTAGCGAATATTCTTTTTGAATCGTGGAAATACCTTTCAATAATTTGCCCAATTGTTCCCGATTATCGACGTTCTCAGCCCTATGGGAAGTGAGAAGGAAGTATTCTTTTGACTTCAAGTTCAAATCATTCAAAACATCTACATTCTTGTTAGAAATCTCTAAATTTTGCAAAACAGCGTCAACAATTGTATTACCAGTTACAAATATTTTGCTTTCTTCAATACCCTCTTTCAGCAGATTTTGCTTTGAAAGCTCAGTGGGTGCAAAGAGATAATCCGAAACATGATCCGCTACAACTCGATTTATTTCTTCGGGCATGCTGCGATCATAACTTCTAAGGCCGGCTTCCACATGCCCTACTTTTATATGTACTTTAGAAGCAGCAAGAGTGCCGGCAAGTACAGTATTTGTATCACCCTGAACTAAAACCACGTCTGGCTTTTCTTCAATAAGGACTTTCTCGATACCCTCCATGATTTTACCTGTTTGCTCTGCATGGCTTCCGGAACCTACATCGAGATTATAGGCTGGTTTCGGCAACTCAAGATCATCGAAGAAAGCCCTATCCATCTCATAGGAGTAGTGTTGGCCAGTGTGCAGAACGAAATAATCAAGGTTCCTTTTTTCACATTCTCTTATCAGAGGAGACATTTTTATAATTTCTGGTCTTGTGCCTAAGATTATTGAAAGCTTCATTTTAAGGTCTCCATTTAAAGAATAATATTGGACTAAAATTGATTTTATCAAAGTTTGGACTTTTAAGAGCTTATGTACGAGATCTCAAACTCATTAAATTGATTTAATGGTATGTATTTTACAACTCAAATCCCAATCTGATGATCCCGATCTGGAGAGATCTCTACACGCAAAATATTTATTTTAAGTGAACTCATGAGTATATTTTTAACCAATGTATAATGACAAATATGACAAGTTCTACTCAAAAAATTAACATAAAACTAATAATTTTTTAATAATCATAGAAACATGTGTATAATCCTTTCTACGACAAACAATATAAATATTGATTTATAGCGGTACTTGTAATTTGATAATCTAGAAGTAATTCAAACAGCCAGGAGTAGGCTGTGTGTCGATTTTTCATTACAATCACAGATTTCAAGAAGTAAATGAATAGGATATCCCACATCCGAAGAACCAAATTTTATACAATAGGCAAAAATTGACTTTGAATTTACAGCAAATTCGTGACACTGCCGAAAATAGACTACATAGAGTGAATATGCCCATTAAAATTAAAGTATAATTGTTTGCGTATTGAATTAAGCAGACATCATGATAAAAGTTATGAATTAATGGAAAGCCGTGAACGTAACAATTATATCACTAAGATAACAAGGTGTTGGATTAAATAAGAGAATATTAAAAAATCAAACGAAAGTTAAAGGACTATTTTTACGCACTCTCTCCTTTAAGAAGTAGTAAAAAAGATGGAACTATTGAAAAAATCAAAAAATACAATGAAGTGGTCGCTATGAATAAAAACATGAGGCATCTGGAGTCAAAACCATCAACTTATAGTTCAAGATTTAAAATCATTTCACTTATCGCTGTAATAGCAGTTGCTTTTCTCATGCGCATGCTCTCCTATGCTTCACTCACTGCAGACGGTGGCATAACCTTTACGGGATTTGATGAGTTTTATCATATGCGGCGCATTCTATATACGGCCTCCAGTTTCCCTCATTTTCTTAACTTTGATACCTATCTTAACTATCCTTATGGTTTTGAGATTGGGTGGCCGCCACTCTTTGACCTGTTAGGCGCCATGCTTGCAATAATTCTGGGAGGAGGACAGCCTGACACGCATACTGTCGAATTTGCAGGGGCTCTTTTACCGGTACTGCTCGGAGTCCTTACAGTAATTCCGGTTTATGTGGTAGCGGCTTCAGTCTTTGACAAAAAAATAGGGCTTCTTGGAGCTTTCATTTTTGCGGTTATACCTGCCCATGTATACACATCCCGTTTTGGGGCAGTTGACCATCACGTAGCTGAAGTACTCCTCTCAACGGCAGCCTATGCATTTTTCATACTTGCCATAAAGCTAGCAGGGGAGAGAAAACTTTCATTAAGTTCACTCAAAAACATATCCTCAGATAAGAAACTCATAAATCCCCTGCTTCTTGCAGCGGCTTCAGGACTCTTTTTTTCACTCCTTATCTTTACATGGGTAGGAGCTCCTGCCCTTATCGGCTTTGTTGTCCTTTATGCATTGGTTCAGGCAACACTCGATCTTAAAGCAGGGAAAGAGTCAGATTACCTCTTCATGTGCTCAACTGCAGCTCTGTTTGCAACACTCTTGTTTACCATTCCTCTCTCAGCAGGAGCAGTCCGTCAGGGGCTTGAGATGAGTGCAATGTATCTTTCCTGGTTCCAGGTTGTCTTTGTACTGATCCTGCTCACCGGAATATTCCTTTTATGGGGTTTTTCAGCATATATCTCAAAGAAAGGAATGGACTGGAAGTACTATCCTGGCGTGTTGATACTCGTATTCGGCTCAGGACTTCTTTTCCTCCGGATATTTTCCGTCGAATACTACGCTTTCATTATTGAAGGACTGAGGTTCTTTTCTGGAAAAGGTGAATATATAGGCACAGTTGTAGAAGCAGTGCCCCTCTTTTTGACTTCACAGGGAAAACTTACTTTCGCCCCGACATTAGGAAGTTTTGGGCTTTCCTTCCTGGCGGCACTGGCAGGATTTTTCCTGTTCGGCCTTGAGTTGAAAGGCGAAAAGTTAAAGCCAGAAGGAGTATTTTTCCTTGTATGGACACTTTTTTATGCATACCTCACCTTTTCCCAGAGGCGGTTTTCCTATCTTTTTGCGGTAAATATCTCAATCCTTACCGCATATATTCTCTGGATTTTGCTGGAATCCCTTGATTTCGGAAAAGAAGTAAATAAGCTGGCAAAATCCGGAAAGGTAACGGAGAATGATCTGGAATCTGCCTTTCAAACGGGTAAAAGGTCAGTATCAAAAACGAACTCAAAATCAAAAACCAGACATGCAGCAGAGTCAAAGATTACGGATGCCGGACCTGACTACTTCAAACTTGCTTCAGGGGTGGCACTGATAGGCCTGATCTTTGTGCCCTCCGTATGGTTAGGTGCTACTTTTGCAAAGGATGCAGTCTCAATTGATCCTGAATGGCAGGACTCCCTCGAATGGCTTGAAGCCTCAACACCTGCAACTTCTTATTATCTTGAGCCTTCAGAAACCCCTGAGTACGGGGTTCTTAGCTGGTGGGACTACGGGAACTGGATTGTATATGTGGGAAAACGGCCTGCAGTCTCCAATAACTTCCAGACAGGTATAGAAGATTCTGCACGCTTCTTTATAACGGATTCCGAAAAGGAAGCAAAAACAATAATTGAAAAACTCAATGTAAAATACGTAATAACTGACACACTGATGGCAGAAGGTAAGTTTAGTGCTATTACCAAAATAGCAGGAAAAAATATCGGAGACTATTACGAAGTCAAAACCGCGAAAGAAAATACAGGCCTCAAAACCGTTGCAACTCCTAAACATGCTCTCCTGCAAACCCAGGTATATAAGCTACATAAACTTGATGGAACCTCCCTGGGGAATTACAGGCTGATCCATGAAAGTACTATAAATTCCACAGAGAATAAGAATAGTAAAGAAAATACTGTGAAGGTATTCGAATATGTCAAGGGAGCCACGATTTCAGGCACTGCAAGCCCTAACCAATCCGTGATGGCAACACTTGAGCTCAGCTCAAATACAGGCAGGAAATTCACATATCAGAAAGGTGACGTGGCAGATGAGAACGGTATATTTGAGATAACCGTGCCCTATTCGACCGAAAACACAGGAAAAGGAGTTCATGCAACCTCTGTTTATTCACTGACCACAGGAAAAAACTCAACTATTGCAGGAATTCAGGTAACTGAGAGCGACATTTTGAACGGAAATAGAATAGAGTCAAACTTTCCCTTTACTGAAGCAGAAAACGTATAATAAGCGTTAGAAGTGAAAAATCGGGAAATCAAAGTTGCGGCGGCACACCCCGCAGCAAGCTAGCGGGGTATTCGACTGAAATAAAAAAGAAATCTGAAAAAAAATGAGGGAGAGAAAAAAATCCCTCCTTCTTTTCTCTTTTAGAAAATTCAATGGTGGCGGTTCTACTGAAAACGCCTGCCTTTTTTCCGATAGCTTATTCTCCTGTACTTTCAACTCCGACGGCACTCAGGAATCTCTTGACGACTGCTTCGTTAACGAGCCTTAAGAGTGTCTGCCGGTCTTTTGTGGCACTGAAAACTCCGAGAGGTATCTGGGCACCTGCTGCATTTGCATGCCCGCCCGCGTCTTCTCCGAAGGCCTGGCGCATAATCTCTCCAAGGTTGACCCTGATATCATTGCTGCGGCCCGAGATATAGATGCGGTCATCGGTAACCCCAAAGACAACAGTTGTGGAGATTCCTTCAAGGCTCAGGAGGTAATCCGCAGCCTGAGGAAGAGTATCCCTATCCCGTATGTTCCCGACATTTGAGAGAAGGTAACTCCCGAGTACCTGCCGGTTCCGGATAGCTTCCCCGAGCACTTCAAGGGTTTCAATAGCCATTGAAGGCTGCTCGAGCTGATCCAGGATCCCGTGATTTGAAAGGGGATAGAGGTACGAAGCAGCTGAGAGGTCTGCAGGGTCGGTTTTCCTCTTGAAGTCCTGCGTGTCAGTCCTGATTCCGTAAAGTAGAGCCGTTGCCAGGGTCTTCGATATATTGATATTTAGCTGCTGCAGGTACTTTGTCATGATAGTGGCTGTTGCCCCAAAGTTGGGCCGGATGTCTATATATTCAGCCTTTATCTCGGTTTCTCCGGGTGGGTGATGGTCTATCACAATGCCTACATATGAATTCAGAGGAACCATATTATTAACACCGGGAAGTGAGCAGTCTATCAGGGCAATTTCGTCAAAGTTATCAGGGTCGTGATCTTCCATCTTGCTGAGGTCAATCCCGAGAAGGTTTACGAAAGCCTTGTTTTCCTGATGCCCTATCCTTCCGTGGTAGAGGATATTTGCTTCAACCCCAAGGCTTTTTGCGATTTCCTTTAATGCAAGCCCGCTGGATATCGCATCCGGGTCAGGATTATCGTGGATTACGATAGCAAGTTTTTTATCCCTTATTCCTTTCAGCCACCTGGCGAGCCTGTTGCCCCTGTGGACAGACTCAGCTCTCTCAAGGGAACGGGAAAGGGAGCTTGCGACCAGCTTGGAGGGCATAAAAACGTAATCAGACCCCAGATCTTCCATCTTTTCTTTATTGATGATATCCGAGGCACGGGAAAATATCTGGATATCCGGGTTTACGATTTTCTTAAAGTTTTCAATTCCTTTCCTGTTTGCCTCATTGTTGGAACTCAGGAAGAGTATTGCAACGACATTTTTAAGATCAATATTATTAATGAGCTCAGGGTCAGAGATATCTCCGAGAATAGTTTCAAAGCCTTCTTCTCTGAGAGTCTCAACCTTAGCTTCGTCGTTATCTACAATGACTACAAGCTTATTGCTTTCCCTGAGCTCTTTTGCAAGCGCAAAACCAATACTACCGCTGCCCAGGATAAGATACCTGGATTTAACTGTGCTCTTAAGGCTGCTATCCGCATCTTTTGAAGAATTTGACAAAAGTCATCCTCCTATTCTTATGTAAGTCCAGACACGTGCAAAGGAAAGCAAACATTTAATCAGATTCCTGCCTGCTTACAATTTTTTACTTTTTTCTCTATTTAAATCTCAATAAAGGAATAAGGTAAAAACATTACATTGTTAGACATAAGGCTATTTAAGATTATTTCAATACTGAATCTGCTTTATAATATAATATTAAATCAGATTCATCTTCGTTTTTACAATTTAAATGCAATATTAACATGTAATTCTCAAATATGCTAACTTTAGCTATTAACTCCTCTTACTTTACATTTGTCACTATTTATGAAGTTACTTATTACGGAATTAACATTCCAGGCAACAAACTTGCCTTAATTTCCATTATAAACCTGTTTCTTACGGCATAGCCCGGATTCTTACGACATAGCCTGGGTTCTTAAGGTTTTAACCTGAATTCTGCCGGTATACATGTTATATTGGAATATAGCGTATATAGTTAATGACACTAGATGAGTTTTCCTCAGTAGAAATAATCTCAGTATAAAAGCAGCAAATAAGTTCAGATTATATAGATAGTTCAGATTATATGGATAATTCAGGACCGGCATTAAATACTTTCCAGTTCCATAAAAATAGGTCTTTTATTATTAAGCAGTTGATATTTTGATGCTCTATTTTTCGAGCGCGACTGAAGATTGCATTTTAAATAACTGGAAGCCACTCCGGCTCAAACGGCGCTTTGCTCGGGACAGAGAAACTGAAAGATAGTATTCAGGTTGTCCTGTAATAATATCAACCGATTAGCTACGAGCCACGTAAAAATACCATGTCCATAAAAACACCGTGCGCCATGAAAACACAGAAATCCGTGAAAACACCCGATTCTATTGGAATACGGAATTTCGTAAAAAGATAAGTGAATTAAATAGAATTATACCGATTATTGCATAACCTCAATAAAAATATTGAATAACCTCAATAAAAAAAAGACATGCAGGCTATTAGCATGAAGTATATCAGTTCTTTACGGATGAAGGCGATCGATGCCAACTGTTTATATTTGGGACTGTTCCCGCTTCAGTTAATGGAAAATGCGGGCGCGGCTATTGCACAGAATATAAAGGAAAAGCTTGGCAGCGGAAAGGTACTGTTTGTGGCAGGCAGGGGAAATAACGGAGGCGATGCTTTTGTTGCTGCCAGGCACCTTGCCGGCATTCCCGGATACAATGTAAGGATGATTCTGCTCGGAAAAGACAGGGATATAGGGACTGAAGAAGCATTTCACAATTTCTCCCTGTTGAGGTTCAGCAGGGTTCAGACACTTGAGATCAGAGATTCAAGCCAACTTGCAGCCTCTGGATGGTTTTCAGAAGCCGACATACTGGTGGATGCCATCTTTGGCACAGGCATTAAGGGAAACATAAAGGAGCTCGAATCAACTGCAATTAACCTTATAAACAGCGAAGGAAAAGCCGGAAAAACCGTAATTGCCGTAGATATCCCTTCCGGGCTTGACCCTGATGGGGGAGGCTTTGAAAAAGCCGTATGTGCAGACCTTACAGTAACCTTCCACCGCATGAAAACAGGGCTCCTGAGTGAGCAGGCAAAAGAGTATACAGGCACGGTAAAGGTTGCAGATATCGGAGTCTGCGCGGATGCTGAACACTATGTAGGTCCCGGCGATCTGCAGATGCTTCAGAAAAGGACACCTGAAGCGCATAAAGGAAATGCCGGAAGGGTCCTTATCATAGGAGGCGGCCCTTACTCCGGAGCTCCGGCGCTTGCAGCGCTTGCAGCCCTCAGGGCAGGAGCAGACCTGGTAACAGCAGCAGTGCCTGAATCTGTAGCCGGGATTATAGCTTCTTACTCTCCTGACCTCATTGTCCGAAAACTTTCCTCAAGCGTGCTCTGCCCCGAAGACCTGTCCATCCTCCCTGACCTTATCAATTCTCATGATGTGGTTGTAATGGGGATGGGGCTTGGGAGAGCAGCAGAGACCCTTGAAGCTGTCAGAAAGATCCTGCCCTTCTGCAGGAAAGCAGTCCTTGATGCCGACGCCCTTTCAGCCCTGTCAGGCACTCTCTTTGAAACCCTTGCGGGGAACTGTGAAATAATAGTAACCCCGCATTCAGGAGAATTTGCACGCCTGAGGGATATGGACATCCCCGATACCCCGGAAACCCGTGAAAAAGCTGTCAGGGAATTTTCAGAGGAAAAGGGAGTGGTAACACTCCTGAAGGGAAAAATCGACATCATTTCAGACGGGAAACAGACCCTTCTGAACAGGACAGGAAATCCGGGTATGACTGTAGGAGGCACTGGAGATGTCCTTGCAGGCTTGACAGGATCTCTGTTTTCAAAAAACCCTGCATTTCTTGCCGCAGCCTGTGCAGCTTACATTAATGGGGCAGCCGGCGACCTGGCGTTCGAGAAAGCGGGAAATGCACTGCTAGCAACTGACGTGATTGAAAAGATTCCAGAAATAATCAAAGAGGCAGAAATAGGGTGAAAGAGTTATAGCCACAAAAACAGCTTAAAAAAGGGCAAATTGATGTAGAAACAATGTTCAGATGGAACAATGTTCAGATGGAACAATGTTCAGGTGGAACAATGTTCAGATAATACTCAAATAATAATCAAACAATATTCAAATAATAACCACTCATTAATCAGATAATATCCAGAAAATTCAAGCAATACCTGAAAACCTGGACTATTGCAACAGTAGTCCTGTATTGTAAATAATATAAAACTGTATACAGGGAAGGGGGTAACAGAATATGGTACGTGATTTTGAGAGGAAAATAGATGTGGAAATCGAAAGGACAAGGATCAGGATCACGGTTTTTCACGGGGAAGACGAAGAAGTTGTAAAGCTTAACCTTGAAGAAGCCGAGGAACTTGCAGAAAAACTGGAACAGGCGATTGAGGATTACTCGCAGCGAAAACAAATCCGGATTGACTGAACCGGAAATTAAGAGACCGGGGATTGCGGGCAAAAAGATTAGAAATTAAAAAAATTAAAAGTTATATGGAATTCCAGATAGATACGAAAAACGCGGTGATTTTGTGGGAAAGACATTTACTCATATTGAAGACGGCAGAGCGCGAATGGTCGATATAAGCGAAAAAAATAATGTTTCCAGGCTGGCACGGGCTGCAGGAGAAATCGTACTTTCCGCAGAAACCCTGGAGAAAATAAGGACAGGGACCGTTGAGAAAGGAAGTGTGTTTGCAACTGCAAGGGTTGCAGCCGTGCTTGCTGTAAAGAAGACCCCGGAAACAATTCCCATGTGCCACCAGATTCCGATAACGGGGATAGATGTGGATTTGGAGGTAGGGGATGATGCGGTTTCTGCAATTGTGGAGGTCCGGACTGTCGGGAAAACAGGAGTTGAAATGGAAGCTCTGACGGGAGTTTCGGTTGCGCTGCTTACTGTCTGGGATATGGTAAAATCTGCCGAGAAGGATGAAACAGGAAATTACCCGCATACACTGATACGAAATATCAGGGTGCTTGAAAAGCTCAAAGGGTAAAGGTTCAAAGAGGTAAAAACCGGAAAAATAAGGGTCCATTTAAAATAAGCTTTTTAAAGGATGGGATATATCAAGACGGCAAACTGAGGTATGTATTTTGAAGATCATAGGTGGACCAGCATCACAGTTACTTGCCAGCCGCACGGCCAGGGCTCTCGGGACAGAGCCCGTACTCTGCGAATTTAATTGTTTCCCTGACGGGGAACTTTACCTTAGAATCGCAGAAGAAACAGAAAACGAAAAAGTGACCATTATCCAGAGCACGCCCACAGACTCCGATCTTGTTGCTCTGCTCCAGCTTATTGATGCCTGTGAGGGGGCAGCTGAAATCAATGTTGTGATCCCCTACATGGGCTATGCCAGGCAGGACAAGAAGTTCAAGCCAGGCGAACCCATAAGTTCCCGCGCTATTGCCCGCTGCATTAACGCTGACCGAGTTTTTACAGTAAACATTCATGAAAAGAGTGTACTTGAGTATTTCCCCTGCCCTGCCAGAAATCTTGATGCGGCAAACCTGCTGGGTGCATACATCGCTGGCTTTGGCCTTGAAAACCCCATGCTGGTTGCTCCCGATGAAGGGGCTCAGGGGCTTGTAAAGAATGTGTCTTCAGAGAATGGTTTTGATCATGACCATCTTCAGAAAACAAGGCTCAGCGGAGATACCGTTGTGATCAAGACAAAAAACCTTGATGTAACCGGCAGGCACGTTGTCCTTGTAGATGACATGATTGCGACCGGGGGGACAATGGCGGAGTCAATTAGGATGCTTAAAGCACAGGGAGCAATTGATGTCCACCTTGCCTGCGTGCACCCCGTCCTTACAAGAAATGCAACTTTAAGGTTGTTCAATGCAGGAGTAAAAGATATAATCGCAACCGACACCCTCGAGAAAGCCGAAAGCAGGTTGAGTGTTGCCCCTCTTATTGCAGAAGCCCTTTCCGGGCTTTAATCATTTACTCCAGTTTCATTACCGTTAACTATTTTTTACAGTCTGTGTATTCTTAGTAGTATGACCCTTCCAGAAATTTGTCCACTTGATGAAAACCAGACATGTAAAGGGCTGGAATGCCATCTCTTCTGTCTGGAATGGAGAACAAGGGAACCTACCTGCCTTATAGGCTACAATGTAACAAGTAAAATCAGGTCCGGCAATGACGGCCGTAAAAAAGATACCTATGCTGAAGACACATTCCGCAAGTTAGGTAGACAGCCCCTACCCAGAATGAAAAACGTCTCGGAAAAAGGAGATTGGTTTCCTACCAGGCCAGTTGAAATACCCCCTGAAAAGCCTGTTGAAAGAAGGGAAGAAAAGCCTTCTCAAACTACGGAAAACGGCAAATATTTCTTCGGATGCCGTGAAGCACCCATGGATGCAAAAACGGATAAATGTTTTGAAGAAGGTCCCGAGAAAAGGCTGCAAGGAAGACAGGTTTCCAGCGAGGCTGAGACAGCTTCCCTTAGACTGGAGGCCAGGCTGAAAAAAGATCCTGTCGAAGAAAAACCTATTGAAAACTCGATTATATACGCAAAGCCGCAGCCAAAGGCTCCGGAAAAACCAAAAACCCAGGAAAAAGTACTCTCCAGGGATAAGCATACAACAATCTTTGTATCCTGTGACGAAGAAGAAAAGAAAAATATTTATCCTTCCGACAGGGAAGAAAAACCAGTAAAAGCGACTGAATACAGGGACAAACGCAAAAAACTTGATGAAGTAATGGAAATAGACCTTCCCGAGAATTACGAAGAGGAGTTCTGGAGTTAAAAGATCCTCTGTCGCGGAAAGAGATAACTTAGAATAACTCAAAATTAACTTATAAGAGCAGAATTAATTTAGGGTAACTCCAGGTAAACTTAGGGTTAGCAGAGCTAACTAGAGTTAACCGAATTGATTAGAGTAAAGTTAACCGAATTGATTAGAGTAAAGTTAACCGAATTGATTGAGTGAACTTATTATTACTCAGAATTATTCAAATGAACTTATAATGGAGCCGCAGGCCGGAGTTTCGGAAAAAACGTTTAGAGCCCGAAAAAAGGAGAAAATGCTTTCTTCGTTTCCTGAGTTTCCAAGCAGGCCTGCAGAGCCTACCTGGTCAATTACCCGCTAAATCTAAAGATTTAAAGGGTTTCCTGCTGAGATTTTATGAATATCTTCTCGGGATTGTGGCTTGATTCCGCTTTATGCCTTCTGAGATTTTGCTTCTTGAAGCACAGTAGGCTTCTTGAAACACGGCAGGCTTCTTGAAACATGGTAAAGAGTTACTGTCAGAGACTTATATAGAAGAAGAGATAAACAATTACGGATTTAATAAAGTCCCTGCGGGTTGTAAAACACTCACTTTTCGTTCATGTTATTTGATTTAATTTCCTATGTTAAAAACAATTCATGTTATTCGATTTTATTTTCTATGTTAAAAACAAGAACAGGAATATGATGATTGAGGATGGACCGCCAGACATACCAGAAGATATACAGTTCACTGAATAACTTTGGAGACGTTTTTCGCCTCTCAGAGGAATATTCCAGACCTGCAGGCATGCTTGCTACCGTTCTTAACCAGAAAATAGTGAAAATGACAAGGTTCAAGCACAGGAGGATCTATTCCAGAGAAAAGGAACTCTTTTTGAGGTGGGAGCAGGGGCGGTCTATTCTTGAACTTGCAGAGTATACATTTTTCCCTCCGACCCTCATGGCTTCCCTGATCCTCAAGAACTGTGACCTGTCCCGAAAAAGCATAAACTGGCTCTTCAAGCACCTCGACTGCATCGAAAACCGCCGCCTGAGAAAAGAGATTGGAAAAGCCCTTGATTCGGACTATTTCTTTTCTCCCCGCGCCCATGAGATGCAGTGCAAAAAAGGTGAAATGGGAGAGGAGATTATCCGCAAATGGCTTGATGACAGGGAGATTTCCTACTGCACTGAAGCTGAAATCAGGGCTCAGGGAGACGGAAAGACCCCGGATTTTGTCCTTGCAGACCCGATCCGCATAGAGGACCGTATGGTCAGGTGGATTGAAAGCAAAGCCCTCTTCGGGGACGACTTAGAGCATAAGCATTACGCAAAGAAACAGTTCGGGGAGTATGCCAATATTTTCGGAGAAGGCATGGTTGTCTACTGGTATGGTTACCTGGAAGACCTTCCATCCGAAGGCGAAGGTTACCTTGTAAAGGACCATAGCTTTTTTGGGGAATATAAAGAGCAGACTGACGAACTGTTCAACTACCTTGTGTACTGGTAAGGACTTTTCAGAGCCTTGTAATTGAGGACATATTGGTAAGAGGGTCTTTTTCTACCTGGAAGACATGGTCTGCCGAATCGATAAGGGACTCGTCATGGGAGACCACTATGATCTGGCCTACTCCGATGCTGCGCATCATGTCTATTAGTTTCAAAAGCTGCTGGATGTGCCCGCGGTCCAGAAAAACGGTGGGTTCGTCGAGGATCATAGGAGGAAGCCCTTCTGCACGGTCTCCGGCAAAACCAAGGGCAAGGAGCCTGTAGATGGCACAGCGCAGGACAAGGTTGAAGATTGCACGCTCGCCTCCGCTGAGGAGTTTGGGCTCGAGAGGGGTGCCGTCTTTTCTGTAGACAGTCAGATTGTACTCGGGGTCAAGCTCGATATGGGAGTAAGCATTGTTTGTATACATGAAACCAAACATCTCATTTAAGAGGACGGAAAGGGCACCTATGTTCCTTGCCCGCATATCAGCCCGGACGCGCAGATAGGTATTTTCAAGCTCTTCGGCATTGCTGTATACAGCTTCAAGGTACAGCCGCCTGTTTTCAAGAGCCTTCAGTTCTTCTTTGAGTTCCCGGAGGCGTTTTAAGCTGTTTTCAATCATGCCGATTTCTTTAAGAAGGACATCTTTTTCAGCGGTTGTTTCCCGGATTTTCTCTATAATTTTTGTATGGGCAAGTTCAAACTGGGCGCGGTCATGCTGAAGATTTTCAAGCTCTTTTCCTTCCAGTTTTTCTTTCAGCTGCCTTATCCTCTCACTGCGTTCAATGATCTCGCGGTCAAAGAAACCCACCTTTTCTGCCAGGTTCCTTATGGCAGTCTCAAACTCGGAGATTTTATGTTTGAGATTTTCCATGCGGAGCAGGTTAGCCTGGAGCTTTTTTGCCTGTCCGAGAAGCTTTTCACTTTCGGCATGGGCTCTTTTTGCTTCATCTTCTTTTTTCCGCATAGCTTCAAGGGCAAGTTCAAGAGCTTTGAGTTTTTCTTTTGACAGGGCTTCCTTTTCGGCAAATGCCTTTAATTTTTCATTGAGTTCTCCAAGCCTCTGCCCGTAATTTTCTATAAGCGCAAGAGAGGTCCGGATTTTTCCGTTCAGGGCTTCAATTTCAGAGGCATTTTCGGCAAGCTTTCTTTCAAAAGCTTTTGCCTCACGGAGAACTTTTTCACCTTCACTGTGCGCGGTTTGAGCCGCTTTTTCCTGATCTTGCAGAGCTTTAATGTCAGGGAGGAGCTGACTCATTGCGGCTTCAAGTTCCTGTTTTCGCTTACCAAGGCTCTCAAGCTTCAGGGAGTCCTCCTCTATCCGGGCTCTGTAAGTCTCTATCAGTTTCCCGGAGGCTTTTGCCTTCTCCAGGAGCTTTTCAATTTCAATGTCATAATCGGAGATTCGCTTCTCCAGCTTCTTTGCATCCTTGAGCCGATTGAGTTTTTTCTCAAGTTCAGCGTTCTGGAGCTTTATATCCGTAAGTTCCGAGGCAAGCTTTTCTTTTTTCTGTTCGCATTCTTCTGTTGTACATGCGATTTCTGACCCTTTAAGTTCCTGCCCGCAGGTAGGGCACTTCCCCTCGGCAAGCAGTTCCCGGTTTTTACAGAGGCTGTTTTCAAGTTCCCTTAAAGTAGCCTCAAGCTCTTTTTCTTTCCCATGCAGCCTGTTTTTGTTTTCCAGCAGAAGCTCGCTGAAATCTTCCAGGTTTTCGAGCTGGTCTCCGGTAAAGCCGAGCCCCTCCAGCCCCGCTAAAACCCCGGACTTCTGCTCCTGGACTTCCAGTACTTCCTTTGAGTTATTCTTGAGTTCCTTTTCAAGAACCTCGATTTCCGTACTTCCTTTCAGGACTGCAGCCCTGCTATTTTGCAGTTCCTTTTCAAGCTCAAGTAAGTTCAGATTGCCGGTTTCTTTTTCCTTAAAGGCGAAGCCAAGCTTTGTCGAAACCTCATTTTTCCGGTCCCTGAGAAGACTTTCCTTTTCTTCAAGTTCCTTTATGACTGAAACGATTTCATCAGCAGCCCCGGATCCTGCTTTAAAGCCTGCTTTTTCCCTCAGCCCTTTGTTTTCCTCTTCGAGCTTCCTTATGTTTTCCCTGTGCCCTTCAATTTCCTTATTTGCAGCCCCGATACTTGCCCTGCAATCAATCAGGGTACGCTCAGCCTCAGCTTTCTCTTTTTCAAGCTCGCATAATGCCTGTAAGCCGGTTTCTTCTTCTTTCAGGAGAAGGGCAAGTTCTTTTGATGCGGTATTTACTTTTTCCCTGGCAGAGGACTCCTCTTTTTCCTGGCGCAAAAGCAGAGCTTCAATTTCGAGGTCTCCAAAACCGTATTCGTCTCTCAAACCGGTATTTTCATCCCCAAGTTCGAGCAAAACACGCCTTTGTCCCTGCACTTCCCCTGAAAAAGCTTCCTTTTCCCTGAAACAGCCAGCCTTATCCTCCTGAGACTTATGGATAGCCTGTTTCAAAGCCTCAATTTCTTGCAGGCGTTCCCTGTAGTCTGCAATCATAAGGTCGAGTTTTTCTTTACGTGAAGCTGCAAATTCTTTTTTTCCATTTAACTCGTTTAAGGCAGTGTCAGTTTCTTTCACCTTTTGCCTGAGCCTGTTAAGGGCTGCAACGGGCTCCGTGCCTTCAAGCCCTTCGATTTCGGTTTTCACGCCCAAAAGGCTGTTTTTTGCGTCCCTCTCAAGCCTTCGGACAGCCGTCTTCGCATAGCCTGCTCTTTCGCGGTACTCTTCAAGCTTTCCGAGCTGGAGCAGGTCATCAATCATGCGCTGCCTGTCCTTTGGCTTTGCATTGATAAGCACATCAATTTCCCCCTGCCGGATGTAAGCGCAGTTCCTGTACGCCTCTTCATCCATGTTCAGGAGGGAACAGACCTCATCATAGGTGCGGGTCGCCTGGTCGACAATATTCTCCCCGTCAGCATAGAGCACGCACCTTGAGCTTGAAGCGTTTTCACTTTTCGAAGAGTACCTGAAAGCCTGCTCAAGAAGATATTCCCGTCCCATATGTTCAAAGCCGAGGTTGATTTTTGCATTCTCGGCCCCTTTGAAGATCATGTCCGCAAGCACAAAGTCCTTTGAAAGGATCTTGCTCCCGAAAAGCCCCATGAAGCAGGCTTCGAGCAAGCTTGATTTCCCACTCCCGTTTACCCCGGAAATTACGGTTACTCCGTCTTCGAAAGTGAAGTCCAGCTTTTTGTAGCTCCGGATATTTTCTATGTACAGATTTTTCAGCTTCACAGGTAATCACCAAGGTTATACTGTTTGGGCACAGCAGGCTTTTCTTTTCCTTTTTTATGGCTTTGTTTTACCGGTTTTCCGGCTCTATCCGGAGCCTGAGCTGGCTTTTCATCCGGAAACTTTTCATCCGGGAACTTTTCATCCAGGAACTTTTCATCCGCAGGCTTTTCATCTGCAGGCTCTTCGGTTTTGCCCTCTCCCTCTTTTTCGGGACTTGCTTCTCTCCCGGACCCGGGAAGCTTTCCAGCCTCTGCGTCTTCTGCTTCGGTTTTATTTCCGGCATCTATCCCTAGCTCAGCTCTTTTTCCACCTTCGGAAGGGATTACTGGAGGGATTTCTACAGGGGTTCCGGGAGTTTCCTGCGAAATCTCGGATGGGAAGGGGACTTCAGCCAAAGAATTAGCAGCAGTTTTGGGCGTTTCGATCTCTACGGATGCCCCTACAGATTCAGCATTTTCACATGAACCGGCGGATTCAGGTGATTCAGCACTTTCACATATTACGGGGACATGAGGAGATTCGGGACTCTCATCAAGAGATTCACAGACCTTATCAAGAGATTCAGGACTCTCATCAGAATCTTCAAAACTATTATTGAGAGATTCGGAGCTTTCAATTCTTGCAAAAGCCCTCAGGAATTTAGATTTTTCGGCAATTGCCGCCGCAAATTCAGCCCCTCCGGCGGACTCTGGATTTTCAACCGGTTCAGCCGCACCTGCCGGTTTGAATTCTTCAGGCTCTCCAATCCTGACAGGGCTGACCGGGATAACAGGGCTGACAGGAACCTCTATCCTGAAATTGGGGTCTTTGAAATCCAGGGCTTCAATCAATCCCGAAAGCCGGCTCTCGGTTTCTTCGTCCACCCTTGACCTTGACACGCCCGGGTTCCGGATAATCTCATCGACTATCAGCCCGCCGTCGTTTAAGCTCAACCTGCGGATTTCTTCGGCAACCGCATGGTCAGGGTCGGAAAATGCAACTTTCACAACCTCATCTAGGAGGGCTTCTTTTATCCTGAGGTCTTTGACCCTTGCCACCAGCACTCCTTTGCTCAACAGGTATTCTTCAATCTCACTGAAGGAAAGGACTGGGCCTGAGTCTCCTGAGATGTCCAGGAACACAACAGAGTCCGGGAGTTCTTCGAGGTGCTCGTTAACGGCAGAATAAATCTGTTCATAAGGCTTTTCTTCCCCGTCTAGTTTTGCCGGAATGAACAGGAAGTTTCGGGTAGGGATGTTCCGCTTGCTAATTTCCAGCCCCTCCCCGGAAAGAGTGATAATATTGTAAGAACGAGGATCATTTTCAGATGCACTGTTGCGTTCGGTACTGCCCGGGTATGTAGCCCAGGTCTCGGTCTCCCCTATCTTTATTTTCTCGTACTTGTGGTAGTCCCCGAGGAGAATTGCATCAACCTTAAAGGGAAGGTTTTCAAGCGTCTCAGCACAGTCCCAGTCCGCATACGGAAAAGGCTGCACGGTCTGGTGCATTACAAGGAGGTTCCTGCAGTTTTCCGGCAGGGATTCCGGAACTTCAAACCCTGAATAATCGTAAAGAGGAATCTTTGATTTCGGGACGCTGTCTATCCCGTATATTGCTGTATCCCCTACCAGTTGGGGTGTTTTCCCGAGCCTTACCGCAAGCCCCATTTCCTCAAAAAGGTCCAGCCACTGGGTATTTTGCTTGCTCTCGTGGTTCCCGACAATTCCAAAAAAAGGTATGTTTGCAGCCTTCAACCGGAACAGGAGGTTCATCGTCTCAAGGAGGTCTTCAAGGGTCGGGTTCCTGGAATCAAAAAGGTCCCCCGCATGCACGACAGCATCAACCTGCATGTCAACCGCGTCCTGAATGACTACCTCAAAAGCTTTAAAAAAGTCCTGCCTCCGTACCTCGCTGTGGTACTGCCGGTATCCCAGGTGCGTGTCTGC